>JAILKX010000055.1 GCA_024693415.1 Bacilli bacterium | reverse complement strand
TATGCCCTGCAATCCGCACATCGGCGGATCGGCGAAAGGCGTGGTGGTGCGCGAAATCGATGCGTTGGGCGGCCTCATGGGCATCGCCGCCGACCATCACCCGCTTCAGATCAAGATGCTCAATACCGGCAAAGGCCCTGGTGTCCAGTGCCTCCGCTCCCAACAGGATAAGCACGGCTATCCCGCCTACGTCCAATCGCTTTTGGACGCGACGGAAAACCTCGACATTTTGGAATGCGAGGTCAAGGAACTTCTCCATAGCGAAGACTACGTTTACGGGGTCAAAACCGATAAGGGGTCCACTATTTTGGCCAAAGCGGTCATCATCACGACCGGCACTTACATGAACGGAGCCATCATCTCTGGTTCAAGTTCCGTCCCCGGCGGACCTGATGGCGAGCAAGCCTCGCACGGCCTCACCGAATCGCTCAACGAGATGGGCGTCGAGACCTGGCGCCTCAAGACCGGCACCCCGCCCCGCATCGCGAAATCCACCATCGATTTCTCGAATATGCACGTGGAGGAAGGCTCCGACGACCCGCTCGCCTTCTCCTATGAGACCACGAAGTTCACCCCGCTCAAGGACCAGCTTCCCTGCTATCTGATCTACACCAACGACAAGACTCACGAGATCATCCATTCCCATATCAATGAGTCTGCCCTTTTCAACGGCCTCATCAATTCGGTGGGCCCGCGCTATTGCCCGTCCATCGAAAGCAAATTGGTACGTTTTGCCGATAAGCCGCGCCACCAATTGTTTTTAGAGCCCGAATTCGAGGAGGGCGAGTCCTTCTATCTGCAGGGTTTCTCGACCGGTTTGCCCCACGAGGTCCAAGTCGAAATGGTCCATTCGCTGCCTGGTCTAGAGAACGCCAAACTCCTGAAATACGCCTACCAGATCGAATACGATGCGATCAAGCCGCTCCAATTCGATGCGACCCTCCGCGTGAAGAAATACCGCGGTCTTTATGGCGCGGGCCAGATCTGTGGGACCTCGGGCTATGAAGAAGCAGGGGGCCTTGGCCTAATGGCCGGCATCAACGCTTGCCTTGCGATCCAAGGAAAGCCGCCCTTCATTTTGAAGAGAAACGAATCCTATATCGGGGTCATGATCGATGACCTCGTCACCAAAGGGACCGACGAACCCTATCGCCTTTTGTCCTCACGCGCCGAGTACAGGCTATTGCTGAGGCACGATAACGCCGACCTCCGTTTGACGGAGTATGGGCATCGCTATGGACTGATCGATGAGGGGCGTTACATCAAATTCGTCGAAAAATATAAGAGGATCGACGAAGCGATTGGGGTCCTTGCGTCCAATAACATCTCCGACAAGGAAGGCCTCAATAAGTATTTGCTCGAAAACGGATATGAAGAGACGAGCGACGGCTGGAAGGGCATCGACATATTGAAGCGCCCCCATTTCACCTATCGCCGCGTCGCTTCCCTCATGGATTGCATGAAGCAATTCGATTTCGATGACGAATCGGTGCTCGCACTGGAGACAAAGGTCAAGTATTCCGGCTATATTAAGAAAGAGGAAAAAGAGGCGGCCGCCCTTCTTAAGGAAGAGAATATGCCCCTATCCCCCGATCAGGATTATCTCCATATGGACGGCCTCCGCCTCGAAGCGAGGCAGAAGCTCGACGCCGTCCGCCCGCTGACGGTGGCGCAAGCCGCCCGCATCTCGGGCGTCAATCCCGCCGACATCTCGATCTTGCTAATCAATATAAGGAAGGAGCGCAAGAAATGAATTTCCGTGAAATGAGCGAACTGCTTAGCGAAAAAGGCATCGTCATCGACCCTGCCTGCGAAGAGAAGTTCAACAAATACGCTGCTCTCCTGAAGGAATGGAACGAGAAGATGAACCTCACCTCGATCGTCGAGGAAGGGGAAGTCTATGAAAAGCATTTCTACGATAGCCTCCTCATCGCCCATGGCTTCGATTTCAAAGGCAAGAAGATCGCTGACATCGGCTCGGGCGCCGGATTCCCCGGCATGGCGCTAGCGATCGCCTTCCCTGAAGCCAAGGTCACCCTTATCGACGCCACCAAGAAGAAATTCCTCTTCCTTGAGGAAGTGCAGAAGCAGTGCGACGTCAAAAACGTCTTCTTCCACGTCGGACGCGTCGAGGACATGAAGATGCGCCGCGAGTATTTCGACGTCGTCACCTCCCGCGGGTTCGCCGCGCTTAGGATCTTCGCCGAAGTCGGCGCGCCGCTACTCAAAGTCGGCGGCACCCTCATCGCCATGAAGGGCTCCAAAGGCGCCGACGAGCTTCACGAAGCGACCAAAGCCCTCACCAAGTTGAGCCTGCAGCTATCGGATTCCAAGAAGGAATTGCTCTCCGAAGAAAGCGGAACCCGCATCAATTATTACTTCACCAAGAAGGCGAAGACGATTCAGAAATATCCGCGTCCTTGGGCCGAAATCGTTGCCAAACCCCTATAATTTTTGATTTTTACGCCCGTGAAACATTTCATTTGTTCCACGTTTGCTTTATCATATTCCCATGCGAATCATAGCCATCGCCAATCAGAAGGGCGGAGTCGGCAAAACCACGACCGCCATCAATTTAAGCGCCTCCCTCGCCCACCTCGGGCGCAAGACGCTTCTTATCGACATGGACCCGCAGGGGAATTCCGGACGTGGCCTTGGCATCGATATCGCCCTCAGCAAACTCACAATCTATGAGTCGCTCGCCAAGAACGAGCCCCTCACCAAATGCATCACTCACACCGGAATCGAAAACCTCGACGTCGTTACGGCGAACCTGAGGCTAGCTTCCCTAGAGGCCTCTATTTACCAGGAACCGGTGGAGCATCCTTTCCACCTGCTTGCCAGCAAAACCCAGACCCTGCCGGACTGCTACGATTACGTGATCATCGATTGCCCGCCGTCTTTGGGCCTATTGAGCCTCAACGCTTTGTCCGCCGCCGATTCGGTCATCATCCCGGTCCAGTGCGAGTATTTCGCGATGGAAGCGGTGGCCGCCATCCTTTCGACCATCTCGAAGGTGAAGGCCTCCTATAACCCCAAACTCAAGATCGAGGGATTCCTCCTCACGATGTACGACCCGCGGACCCAGCTCGGCACCGAGATCTCCTCCGAGGTCCGACATCTCTTCAAGGAGAACACCTTCCTGACCTCGATCCCGCGCAACCAATCGATCGCCGAGAGCCAGGCGCGCCAGATCCCGGCATACCTCTTCCGCCCGACGAGCCAAGGCGCCACATCTTACCTTGCCTTAGCCAGGGAAGTCATAGACCATGAAGAAAGATAAGGAACCCATACTTCAGAATTCCTCCTTGAGCGACCTGATCGAGAAGTTCTCGCAGGAAGACGTCATCGCCGTCATGGAGAAGGAGTATCAGTCCGCTCCCGCTAAGCTCATCCCGATCTCCCTCATCGAGGACACCGGCTTCGTCCGCGAGGTCCTCTATCCCGACGACACGATCTCCGCATTTGCGGAAGGCCTTAAGGAAAAGGGTTTTTACAATCCGCTTGTCGTTCGCCCGATCGGCGAGAAATATGAGGTCATCCTCGGCAGGAAAAGGTTCCACGGCGCCCGCAAAGCCGGAATCCTTTCGCTTCCCTGCGTCATCGTCGACGTCGGAGACGAAGAGGAGCTCCTGATGCTTTTGGCGGACACCCGCGACAACCGCGACTCCAACGTCGTCGAGATGGCGCTTGTCTGCGACGCCCTCGCCAAGAAGTTCGGCTATTCGCAGAAGACCCTGGCCGAGCTTTCCCATCAATCGCGCTCCCAAATCACCAATATCCTCCGCATCCTCCGTCTCCCCAAGAGGGTGAGGAACGATATCTGCCTCGGAAAATTGAGCTACGGCCACGCCAAAGCGATCGCCTCCCTCGATAACGCCGCCTTAAAAGTCGCGCTCCGCCGCATCAAGGACTTCAATCTCTCGGTCAGGGACACCGAGCGCTACGTCCAATCCCTTTCCGGCGGCGCCTTCTTCCACGACGAGGACATCATCAAGAAGAAGACGGGCGCGAAGTCGGTCATCGTCAAGAAAAGATCCTGCACCCTCTACTTCGCGACCGAGGAGGAGAAGGACGAATTCCTCCGCGAGCTCCAAGGCGCAGATCATTAATCTTGAATCGCATAAAGAGTCCTCTATAATAGACGTGCTTCAGGGCGACGAGAATTACGTCGACTGGCGGTTATAGCCCGCGAGCTCGCAAGAGCATGAACCGGTGAGATTCCGGTGCCAACGGTAAAGTCCGGATGGTAGAAGCCACCTCGAATTTGCGTACACGCCCCCTGTAGTTTGCTTCGGGAGGCTTTTTATTTCCATGGATTCCAGATTCGCTTCAATCACCTCGATCGTCTTGCTCTTCGTCGCCTTCGTCGCGACGTTCCTGCTCTATTTCCGGCTCCGCCCGTCCCGTGAGTTCAACCACGTCCGCTTCATCGCCCGCGTCGGCATGTTCGGCGCGATGGCCACGGTTCTTTACGTCGTTCCAGGATTAACCTTCAAGCTTCCCTTCTTCCCGAGCTTCTTAAGCTTCCACTTCGACGAGATCCCCGCCTTCATCTGCGGCTTCGCATATGGCCCCTTGTCCGGATTCATGGTCATCCTCATCAAGACCATCATCAAGCTCCCGATGACCTCGACCGTCATGGTCGGCGAACTGGCCGATTTGATTCTATCAACCCTCTATGTCGCCCCCTGCACGATCATCTACAAGAGGATGCGCAACCTCAAAGGCGTCGCGATCGGCTTTGCCGTATCCACCGCGATCCAGATCGTTGCCGCCATGGTCCTAAACGTCTACGCCCTCATCCCGCTGTATCAGATGATCGGCTTGCCGCTAGAGATGATCTTGGGCGCGATCAAAGCCGCGAACCCCGCCATCAACGACGCGGGCTGGGGCTATGCCCTTATGGCCGTCGCCCCCTTCAATGCCATCAAGGACGCGATCGTCATCTTCGTCACCTTCATCGTCTACCGCTCGATCCATAAGTTCTTGAGATTCGAGAAAGTCGCCTAATCGAAAATAGGCCCGTAGAGAAGCGAAAGCCAACGAAGGGACTTACCTCCCTAGGATAGGCAAATTCGCTCCTACGCGGCTTCTAGGGGCCCTGGGGGCCATTCGACCATCCGGAAAGATGCTGTTGGAGCATCCGCCATGTTGTGATTCCAATTCGGGCGAAAACACATGCATGCCCCCAACGGATTAGGATTTTATGAGGAAAAAGTTTGGCCAAATTTGGCGAAATTGCTCTTGACCGCGGCGGGCACCCTGAGCAGGAAGGGATTCTGCTCCGGCGCCGCCCGGGGGCAAAGGAAAAAGCTGACCGGCGCCGGTCAGCTTTTCCTTATCGCTTCTTTGAAGTCAATTATTCTTCAGAGATTGCCTGGACGGGGCAATTGGCGATCGCATCATCGATTTCGGCATCGTCGGCTTCACCGATGCAGGTAGCTTTTCCTTCATCGTTGAAATCGAACGCGGCGGGGCAGGAACCGACGCAGAGACCGCAGCCAATGCAGGCATCGCAGTCAACAACAGCTTTCTTCGGCATGAGTTTTCCTCCTTAAGGATTATGCCTACATTATAGATGAAAAATCGTCTTTGAAAATAGAAAAAAGTCCGATGGTTTGTTAGGTTATATTAACAATATTTATGTTCATGGTTGTTGACTTTTTCTGCGCCTTTCCCATTAGTCCGCGGACCATCTCGGTTTCTTTTGGTTCATTCCTTTTTGGGCGCGCGCAATGTACAATATGCGGGATGGAAACAAGAAGCGAGAGATTCCGTAAATACAGGGAGCAGATCCTCTCGATGCCCGATGAGTTCTTCTCGCCGGACGGGACCTGCGTGAAGCGCCTCAGCAAAGAGGAGCTCAAGCAGGCGCCGGAGTTTCAGCCGGCCTCCGACTTCGAGGTGAACTACATCGGCGAAGAGGCTTCATTGCCGGAGTCGATCGCGCCCGCGGAGGATGGCGACAAGGAAAAGCGCCTCACCCCGTACACGGTTTACCTCCAGCAGCGCAAGAAGGCCCGGATCGCGAAGCTTGTGATCGCCGGGGTCGCCTTGGTTGGATTGGCCTTGTTCTTCATCCTGTTCGTAGGAGGTCCCCAAAATGGATAAACCCATCTCCGTCGCCATCGACGGCCCGGCCGCGGCTGGGAAAAGCACGATCGCCAAGCGCGTAGCGACGATCCTCGGATTCACCTATATCGATACCGGCGCGATGTACCGCGCCTTCACCTATGCCGTCATCAAAAGGGGGCTCGACCCCGAGGACGAGAAGGCTTCCTGCAGCATCATCCCCGAAGTCTCGATCGACCTGCTCGACGATGGGCGCGTCATCTGCTGCGGCGAGGACGTGACCAAAGCGATCAGGACCCCGCTCGTGTCGGGGAACGTGAGCTACATCGCTTCCTATAAGGACATCCGCTTGGCCTTGGTCGACATGCAGAGGGCGATGGCCCAGTCGAAGTCGGTCATCATGGACGGGCGCGACATCGGCACCTATGTGTTGCCGAACGCCGAGGTCAAGATCTTCCAGATCGCCTCGGTCGAGACCAGGGCCGAAAGGCGCTTCCTCGAAAACCAGGAAAAAGGCATACCCACCACGCTTGAGGACGTCATCGCCGACGTCAAGAAGCGCGACCATATCGATTCGCATCGCGCTTTCGCGCCCCTCCGCCCGGCGGAGGACAGCATCGAGCTCGACACCTCGAAGCTCAACATCGACGAAGTGGTGGAGCGCGTGCTTGAGATCATCCACGACAAGACCGGATTGGAGATACCATGCCACTAGGACTCGTCGCTTTCGTCGGCGCGCCTAACGTAGGCAAGTCGACCATTTTCAACCGCATCGTCGGTTCAAGATCATCAATCGTCGAGGATACCCCGGGCGTCACTAGGGACCGCCTATATGGCACCGGCGAATGGCTGACCCGGAAATTCCGCGTCGTCGATACCGGCGGCGTCGAGATCCAGAACGCCCCCTTCCAGACCGAGATCAGGGCCCAGGTCCAGATCGCGATCGATGAGGCGGACGTCATCGTTTTCGTGGTCGACGGCAAGACCGGGCTGACCGGCGACGACCAGGAAGTCGCCCAGATGCTCTACCGTTCCTCGAAGCCCGTCATCTTGGCGGTCAATAAGATCGATAATGTCGAAAGGCTTGGGGACGCTGCCGAATTCTATGCGCTTGGGCTAGGCGATCCGCGCCCGGTTTCAGGGGCGCACGGCATCGGCATCGGCGACCTTTTGGATGACATCGTCGCGATGCTGCCCGACGAAAAGGAAGAGGAATATGAGGGGCAGATCACCTTCTGCTTCATCGGCAGGCCGAACGTCGGCAAATCCTCTTTGACCAATTCCTTGCTCGGCAAGAGCAGGGTCATCGTGAATTCGCTTGCCGGCACCACGAGAGACTCGATCGACACCCCGTTCCAGGTCAATGACGACAGGTACGTCGCGATCGACACCGCAGGCTTAGTCAAGCGCGGGAAGATCTATGAGGCGATCGACAAGTACGCGGCCATCAGGGCCTTGCGCGCGATCGACCGCTCGGACGTCGCGGTTTTGGTGATCGATGCCTCGACCGGCATCATCGATCAGGATCGCCACGTCGTCGGATATGCG
>JAILKX010000035.1 GCA_024693415.1 Bacilli bacterium | reverse complement strand
GACCAAGCCTTGGGCGAACCTTGTCTTTAAGCGGTCGTCGAGCCCATCGATCGTGACGGGGCTTTGGTCGGAGGTGATGACGATTTGCTTTCCCGCCGAATAGAGGTAGCAGAAGATGGTGAAGAACATCTCCATCGTCTTCTCTTTCTTCGCGAGGAACTGGACATCATCGACGAGGAACACGTCCACGTCATGCTTGAAATACTGGACTAGAGATTGATCGTCTTTATAACCCTGCGCGAACTTGACGTACTCATCGACGAACTCGTCGGCGGAGACGCATAAGACGCGGGCGTTCGGGTTCTTTTCTTTGATCGCGTTGCCAAGGGCGTGCAATAAATGGGTCTTCCCTAGGCCCGAATTGCTATGAAGCAATAAGGGATTGAAGAGCTGGCCGGGGTTACGCGAGATCATGAACGCGGCCTGGTAGGCTTCCCTGTTGGAGGGGCCTTGGACGAAGTTCTCGAACACGTATTTCGGGTTGAGGTGGGCTTCGGTGAAGAAGGCGTTCTTGTCTTGCTTGGGCGGGAGGTCGGGAACCTTCTTGGTTTCCGATTTCTGGACGAAGCGAAGGGAATAGTTGCTGCCCGTGGTCTCCGCGACGGCGTTTTCCACTAAGGCGCGGTACTTTTCGTTCTTCTCCATCAAGGTGACGCCAAGCCCGGAATTGAGGACGACGGTGATGTTCGCCCCGTCGATCGAGTCAATGTAAGACTGGTCGAAAAGCATGTCATAGATGCCGGAGTCATCAAGACGCGCGGCGATCCTTTTCAATGATTTATCCCAGATTTGAGCGATTTCAGAAACGGTTTCCAACATAAGGATTCTCCGAGGAAAATTATACATTTCCACAATGAAATAGCACCTAAAAAATGAACAAAATTTATTTTTCCACAACGGCGAATTGCCGATGCTAGGCGCCATCGCACTTTTTTCGGTTATCCACTTTTTCACATTGTGGGCAAATTGTGGAAAACTTTTCCTCGAATTGGAGATTGTGGACAACCTCGGTTATCAACCTTGTTTTCCACTGCACCTCCCAAGCGAAAAAGAAGCAAGACGACACTTATTTCCCTTTGCTCACCGCGGTTTTCCCCATATCCCCATTCCTGGCATTGTGAGAAAAGGTTTCACGGCCAAACTCCCATCTTTCCCAATGTGGAAAGCCTCCTAGCGCGCCTGTGCGCACGAATTTTATAGACTTAAATTATGCGCCTCCGTATAATTGCACTTGCTAAAAGCAAAGGAGAACCACGTTATGAAGAAAACCTACCAGCCTTCCAAGAAGCAGCACGCTAGGGTCAATGGCTTCCGCGCCAGGATGTCGACCGTCGGCGGCCGCAAGGTCATCGCCCGTCGCCGCGCCAAAGGCCGCGCTCGCCTCAGCGCCTAATTTCGTTTTTCTTTTCCGCCAAGCATGAAACGGGAATATCGGGTAAAAAAGCATTCCGAATTTGATCGCATCATCCATGCTGGCGCGAAGGTGAAGTCCCCCCACTACGCGATCTACTGCGAACAGGCCGAAAACCAACCACACGCTCGAATCGGCATCGCGGTCAGCAAAAAGAATGGCGGGGCAGTGATGCGCGTTCGCATCAAGCGGCAAGTCCGCGCCATGCTCGCTAAGCGTGGCGATTATGCGGATCCGCTCAACCTCATCATCGTGATCCGCCCAAGCTACGACCCGGGCGAATTCGCGGAGAATGAAAGGGAGCTCAACGCTGCCCTTGATCAGATAAAGGAAAAAACGCTTTGAAAAAGAACACACGCAATAAGCTCATCGGCGCCGCCTCGCTAGGCCTCGGCGTCCTTTTGCTTGCTTCGTGCACCCAGAACTTCTGCAACGACGAAGACCGCGCCTCAATGGCGTACCCCTATGAGCAGGGCGTCACGGTGTACGTAGAGAAAACGGCCTACGAAGAATACAAAGCCGCCAACCTCGACCTCATTGAGTTCGAGGAATATTACGGCATCGCCGGTCTTGCCATCACAGGCAACGAAAACGTCTATCGTTACGTCCCTTATGTCCATACCGACACCTACGCCGTCAGCAAATTCAGCGCAAAGAAGGCGGATGCCCTTTTGAATTCCGTCATCACCTCCAACACCGCGCTTGTCTCCCCGTCCGTCAAATTCTGGGCGGAGATCGACCGCCTCGTTTTGGAGGAGTGCGTCTCCTATTTGACCGCTGACACCGACTATAACGTCGCCGACATCAAAGTCGGCACCGAGGCCGACTTAAGCGAAGACGATTGGGCCGTCAACCCCTACATCTACGCCGACTGCGTTGGCGGAGAAGAGGGCAACGCCCAAATCAAGCAATCCGTCTTACGCCGCTACGGGGCCATCAAATTCTATGGCGAGAAGAACTCGATGTGGGGCACTTGGGACGCTTGGACCAATGAGCTAGCCGCCTCTTCCGACCCCCTTCTTGGGTTGGATGGCTGCCCGACTGAGGACTTCGCCAAACTCTATAAGACCGCGGTCAACAACAAAGTCTCGGCCATCCGT
This sequence comes from Bacilli bacterium, assembly GCA_024693415.1. Next base: position 2,219 of record JAILKX010000035.1, on the reverse strand, counting down.
TCCTGCATCGCCACCCGTACCGACGAGTTCGGCCACTATGGCGCCGCCAGCGACTGGGAGGTCCGCATCGAAGCCAAGAGCTGGGGCTATGCCTGGTCGAAGGGCTTCCTTGAAGGCTTGCTCGTCTATCCGGTCTCCTGGCTTGTCGATACGTTTGCCTATGGCATGGACCCCGCCCTCACCGGCGTCGGCCAGATCTGGGCCCTCGTCTTCGTCACCTTGATCGTTCGTTTGTTGCTTCTTGCCGCCACGTTCAAATCCACGATGGACGGGCAAAAGATGCAGGCTTTGCAGCCGCAAATCGCGAAATTGCAGGCCAAATACCCGAACGCGAATACCAACCAAGCCGAAAAGGCCCGCCTCTCGCAAGAGCAGATGGCCTTATATAAGCGCAACAAGATCAACCCGATGTCGCAGCTTCTGATGATGATCATCCAGTTCCCGGTGTTCATCTGCGTCTGGGCTGGCTTGCAGGGTTCCGCCGCCCTTTCTAGCGGCGCCTTCTTGAACATGCGCCTATCGGATACCATTCAGTCCATCCTCTTCAACGTGTCGGGCACTTGGTATCTCAATACCACCGGCTGGTGGACCGCCCTCATCCTCTTCTTGCTCATGGCGACCACCCAGATCTTCTCGATGCTCCTTCCGCGCATCATCCAGAAGATGAAGACGAAGAATCAGCCTAAGCTCAGCAAGAACCCGGCTCAGGATGAGACGATGAAGCGCACCAGATGGATCTCGATCATCATGATCGGCTTCACCATCGTCATGGGCTTCTTCCTCCCGTCCGCCATGGGCGTCTACTGGTTCATCGGCGGTGTTATGTCGATGATTCAGACCATCATCATGCAGCTAATTATGGCCAGAAAAGCCAAGAAAAGAGACTAAGCTATGAAAGAATTTACCGCGAAGACCGTCGATGACGCCGTCAAAGCCGCCGCCGCCGAACTCGGCGTCGACGAGCTCAAGCTCATCTACGAAGTCAAAGAAGAGAAGAAATCCCTCTTCAAAAAGAGCGCGACCATCGCCGTCTACGAAGACTCCGACGCCGCCGCTTATGCCGAAGAGTATTTGGTGAAGGCCATCGGTGCCTTAGGCATCGAAATCACCGCCGAAAGCGTCCTTGAGGAAGACATCATCAAGGTCACGATCGACTCTGAGCGCAACCCCGTTTTGATTGGCAAAGGCGGCCGTACCTTGCAGGCGATCAATGAGCTCGTCAAGCTCGCCGTCAGCAACAAATTCCGCCACCGCTACCGCATCCTCCTCGATGTCGGCGGCTATAAGCAGGATAAGTATTCCCGCATCGCTTACATCGCCAAGCGGACCGCCCGCCAGGTCCAAAAGACCCACGTCGACGTCCAACTCGATCCGATGACCCCCGATGAGAGGCGCGTCGTCCACAATGCCCTCTCTGGCATGGACAACATCAAGACCGAGTCTTCTGGCGAAGGCCGCGACAGGGCCGTCTCCATTAAGTACGTCAAGTAACTTCTAGGCGGCTGATGCCGCCTTTTGTTTATTATGAATCGCCCGATCATCGCCTTAGCAACACCCCCAATCAAAGGGGCATTAGCCATCATTCGCCTCTCTGGCGAAGGCGTTTTCGAGCTGATTGAGAAGCTCTTCCCCAAAGAGATCAATAGAAGCCGCAGAGACCTCTATTTCGGGCCTTTGAAGGACCTTAACGGCAATGTCATCGACCTCGTCGTCGTCTTCGCTTACCCTGGTCCAAATTCGATGACGGGCGAGGATGTCATAGAGATCTCCTGCCATGGCTCGATGGTCATTGTGGAACAGATCGTGGAACAGTTCATGGCCTTAGGCGCGACGTATGCGACGCGCGGGGAGTTCTCTTCCCGCGCCTTCTATAACGGCAAAATGGACCTCGTGGAGGCCGAATCGGTGAACGATTTGATCAACGCGACGACCATTGAGGCGAAGAACCTTGCGCTTCTCTCTTTGACGGGCGAAACCAGCAAAAGAGTCGGGCCGTTAAAGGAAGAGATTGCCTCGCTTTTAGCCCAATTGGAAGTCGGGATCGATTACCCGGAATACGAAGACGTGGAAGAGGCGACCCAAGAGACCATCATTAACGCGTGTACGCGCATACGCGCGCGTATATCCTCATTAATTAGTGAGGGAAATGATGGCCGCATCATCAAAGAAGGCATCAACGTCGCCCTCGTTGGCGTCCCTAACGTTGGCAAATCAAGCCT
>JAILKX010000024.1 GCA_024693415.1 Bacilli bacterium | reverse complement strand
ATTTAGCCAAACTTAAATCCCTTCTTGATAGCGGTGTCATCACTCAAGAGGAATTCGACGCCAAGAAGAAGGAAATACTAAATTCCTGATTCGACAAAAGAGACCTAAAAACCAAAACCGGGTGTAAAAGCTCGGTTTTTTGTCATCTTGGGAGGACGAAGAAATTTGGACAACTGGGAGCAATTGCGTTTGGACAATCACACTTGTTGTCGTTGTCCAAATCCGTTTATCCGGCTGCGGACAAAAACGTTCTTCCGCTTTGCGGGCCGTCCGAGAGGGCGGTCTTTTTTCTTCGCCGAACCGCCGGACACGTCCCAAAGACAGCGGCAATAACCGCGGAAAGGAATGTATATGGACGAAAACAAAACGAGGGAAGGGGGGCGAGGCCAATGGGTAGCCTCGGCGACTGCCAAGAGCTGAAGGTCACGGCGTACGACAAGACCGTGTGGACGTGATAGATATCGGCCTTGCGGCGGCGTTGCTCTTTGTTGATGAGCACGTCGTAGAGATCCTCTTGCTCTCGGACGAGGGCGACTTGCTCGAGATAGGCGCTTTCTACGCCCTGCCGTCCACCGAGGTCGCGGCGGAAAGCATGCGAATGGTCAGTTTCCTGAATTCGCTCATTCTTGTTTCCTCGTTATTAACCATACGCCCGTGGAGGCGTGTTTACGCGCTTAACTCCCTAGCCGAGCCTTTCGTAGGCCTCGCGAACCTTCTTTTCGGAGACGAAACCGTTGCTGGCCCCGTCCGAAGTGACCTTGTATCCGGCGAAGATCGAGGCCAGGGCCAAGGACTTCTCCGGAGATTCCCCAGCGCAAAGGAAATGGAGGAAGGCACTGAAGAAGGCATCACCTGCCCCAACCGTGTTTTTTATCTCACCCATGTCATAGGCTTTCTGGCTGATAAAGGTCTTCTTATCGCGTAGATACATCAGGGAACCTTCCCCTCCTCTGCCCATGACGATGATTTCGTTTTTGTAACGCTTCTCGAGTTCCAAGATGAAGTCCTCGGGGTTTCCGGAGACAAGGGCATCGCTAAGGAAGAGGATGTCCGCGTACTTCATGAACTCCTGATTAAACTCGTCATCGGGGTCGGAAAGTACTTGCACGTCCGTCGCGATTTTCTTTCCGGCCTTCTTCGCCAAAGGCAAGAGACACCGCGAGAAGTTGATGTTAGTCGCGATGACGATATCGGAATCGGATAGCTCGATTTCCCGTTCGGGGAAGACGCGCATCTGGAGGTCTTTGAGGTCGCAGTAGATGAGCCGCCTCCCCGATTCGTCATAGAGGATCGTCGACATCGCGGTCTGGGGGAGGATAGCGTAGACGTGACGAGAAGAGATCCCGAGTTCTTTCAAATGGCCTTTGAGGATCTTCCCTCCGTCGTCCTCGCCGATAAAGGAATAGAGGTTCACCTCGTCCCCGAGGGTCTTCAAGGCTTTGGCGACGTTATAGCCGACGCCCCCGGGATACATGTTGACCCCATAGAAGGGATAGTCGATCTGATGGTAGGAGATCGGGAAGCCGCGGGTCCTCGTGGTGACCTCGATATTCAAAAGTCCGGACAGGGTTGCTTTCATGGTTTTTGCCTTGGATTAAGGATAAGCGATATCGCGATTCATTCCTATGTAAAACTCGCAAAAGCGGAACGTTTTCCTTCTTGGTTGCTACTTTTTTGGGCGCGTCCATAACCTTTATTCGGGGCCGTTCCTTTGCTGGGGCGGCCCTTTTCCTTCCCGCGTCGTTTGGCGGGCTCGCGGAGGGGGCTTTCCACGGCAAAATAGTGGATGGAGGTTTTTAGACAAAAGGGGGATGCGGACAAAAACGATCATCCGTTCACGGGTCTTCCAAAGGCCGGTTTTTTATAGCTGGCCGATATGTTTGTTCGCGCAGATGAACACGGTGACGAGGACCAAGCCGAGGGCGCAGATCACCAAAAGCCAAGGCGCTCCAAGACCGTTGATGACGGTGCCGGCGAGGAAGCTCGCCAGGGGAATCAGCCCTTGGGAGCCGACGTCCATGACGCTCGATACCTTCCCCAACTTGTCCTTTTCCGTCAACGTCATGATCTTGGTAGAACTCGGGATGTTGATCGTCGGCAGCAGCAAGCCAACGCAAAAGGCACCTATCGTCATCGTGATGATCATCGCATTGAGTGGAATAACGCCCCTGCTGAATATGAAGTAGATTGCCGCCAGACCGACCAATACGGCATCGAGGACGACGAAGGAGATGCGCAGGCCTTTGATGATCGTGCTTCCGGTCTTTTTTGTGGAAACGACGATGGCCATGATGATCATGCCGAGGGCAATCGCGACGGAAATGATGGAATTCCACATCTCCGGTTTCATGATGTCCTTGAATAGGTATTCGCCTTTTGCGACGTCGGTGGCGACGAAATAGGGGATGAAATTCTCGGAGATCGGGGCAAAGAAGAAATTGATGAACAGCATCGCGATGATCAAATAGAAGAGCGGCTTGAAGCCAAACAGATACTTGATGCCGGCGCCGATATCGGAGAAGGCCGCTTTGACCGTGAGCTTTTCCTCGTTTCGTTGATGGTCGTATCGAATAAACATTTCGGTGAAGGCGCTGATGATGTAGCAGCCGCCGACGATCAAGAACAGGATATCGGTCTGAAGAACGCCATATAATACGCCGGCCAAGATGACGCCGACGATCCCGTTGGCGCTTTGCATAACTGAAAAATATGATTGTCCTTGTTGAAGAGATTCTTCTGGAATAATGTGTGGTAATAACGAAGCGGCAGCAGGGGAGAAGATGGCCCCGATCGCGTTGCCAAGCACCGCGATGATGAATAAAACAACGACTTTTGAGATATCGGTTTTGCACGCGAGCATCATAATCAAAGTCATACCGATGATAAGACCGCCTTTTAAGTAGTCGCATATGAACATGATTTTGCCTTTGTGGAATCGATCGCTTATCACGCCGCCAAATAAAGTGATCAACACATAAACAATGCCACCAGTAGCGAGATATGCACCTTGAATAAAAGCATTGTTATCAGTCAACTTTAAGATATAAAAGCTAACGGCAAAGCTATATAAGATGTTACCGAGATTCGATACGAGTGCCCCGAAAAACGTTAGCGAGTAGTTTCGATAGGCAAACACATTTTTCTTTGTCGTCTCTGCTTCTTGCATGTCACCAACCACCATGATTGTTGCCCATATTCTGAATGCCCGGTTATTTATTTCAAGAAACCATTGGTTGAACCCATGAAACTGATGGTTGAATTAATTCGGTTGCGCGCCTTTTGCGGCGAAAAGAATCGAGTTTTCGTTCGCGGAGGGTTGTTTCAGCGGCAAAATACGGATAGGGGAATTTGTCCGATTCAGGATAAAAGACCGCGCCCTGACACGAGCGTATATCCCAAATATCGATTGGCTTGGGTTTTTATTCTCGCGCCCCCATATGTATCGCAAACGTAATACAATAGCAGCGAGGTAATTCATATGGCAAAAACGCAGACAGTTCATACGAGGGTAACCGAAGATATAAAGAAACAAGCCGATAGGCTCTTTTCCTCTCTTGGCCTTACCACGAGCCAGGCGATAATGCTTTTCCTTACGGCTGCTGTCAATCGCAATGGAATGCCGTTTGAATTGGTTCTTCCTAGGAAGGAGGACCAAGACCTCGACTTCGCAATCTCCGTGGCTACTGTTGACGGGGTAAAACCCTCTGAGGATGCCCAAAGGATCTTGCGCCTCTATTCCCGGGGCGAGATTGATTATGAGACCGCGCAATTTGCGATCGGTAGGCTGTATCAACGATGATGAAAGACCCCTATGTTTACGAAGGAACAGACGTCCTTATCAACAAACTGAACATTCGTGATCCCGGCAAGCTTGACAAAGCGGAGTCGGATTTTGCCTCTCTTGTCCAATTGGTCCGTCTGCGATACGATTTGCAACAAGCACTTAAACAAGCACCTAGATGAACTGATCCGTGAAGTCTATTGGTGGCTCAAAAGCGATGAGGTGTATCGCGTCAGATACGCGGTCAAGTGCCTGATGAATTATTTTCTTGGCGAGAATTTCAAAGAGGAGCACATCCAAAAGGTCAGGGAAGTGAAGCTCGATGACTATTACGTCAAGATGATGGTCGCCTGGTACCTCGCGACTGGGCTAGCCAAGAATTACGATTCGTTCATCAAGGCGATCGAAGATCATGGCTTTGATGCATTCACCCATAACAAGGCAATCCAAAAAGCGGTGGAATCCTACCGCGTAAGCGACAAGCATAAAGCGTATTTGAAGACGTTGAAAAGAAAATAGGCCACAACCGTAAGCTCAAACTAAATAAGGCCAACCAGCGGAACCTAGTTGGCCTTTTCTTGCATTAAGCGTTTACGGCCAGGCGACGTTAGCAGGTATAGGTCAATTCCAATTGCGTGAGGGCGAAGGAAGCTTTTGCTCCGCTTGGTACGCTGTTGCTGTGAAATTGGATGGCGAAAATGTTGGCCTTGGAACTCTCCGAGTAGTCGCTTTCATGACTGTAGCTATTTTCGGCGCTGTAAAGTTTGAACAAGTAGGACGAGCTAAAAGCCTGGCCAGAGGAATCGCTTACGCAACCGCTATAGTCACGATTGCTAAAGTAATCCTCGATGCTGCTTTGAGTGAAAAATTTTGTGCGGAATGTGCAGTCCTGTCCCGCCCCCGTCGTTATTGAATACTTGAAGGTCGTTTGGACATTTTTGAGGCCGAAAACGGAGAAAAAGAAGTGGAAGTTTAAATTATTGGCTGAACTTTGACCGGAATTGTCCAAGGAAAAGGTTCCTCCCAGATTGCTTGATAGAGTCTGATGATTGCAATCCTGATACAAAATCGCTCCGTCGATATATTTTCCGCCATCGAGCGCGATTCTAAATTTTCCTTCACCCGCCTTGGTTTGATCATGGAAGGTCCAAGCGTGGGTTTCCAGCGCAGTCGCCGCCAACATGTCGCTTGTGATCGTCGTCGTTATCTCGGTGGCGCCCACGTTTCTGACAGGATTGTCAAAATTGGCCGAGATGCCCGCCACTCCGATGGCGACGGCAGAAACCAAGAGCGCTCCAGTGAGCATGGCCAGCATTTTCCTTTTCATCGCGAACGTTCCTCCTATGAATTTCGTTTAATTATGGGGGCCAAACGCCATAAAAACAAGATGAAGGAATCTCGTTCCGATATCGGCCAATAATTTTTGGAGCCTTCGTTTGTTTGACGTTTCGCTATATTCCAAAAATAGGACGTTATGTCAACGATTGTATGTGCAGGTCGTTGCTATAAACCTCTGCATCATCGCCTTTGGTTTGCTATGATACTGCCATAAACAGGAGGCAACGACCCCATGAGAGAAGAACTGTTAAAAGGGCTGACCGAAGAGCAAATCGAGAAGTTCAAAGTAGCCAATAGCTTCGAAGAGCTTTTGGGGCTTGCCAAAGAGGAAGGCATTGAACTGACCGATGAGCAGTTGGAGGCCATCAGCGGAGGAGGATGCCTATCCTCCGAGTCCCCGGAAGTGAAATTCCATGGCCCCAATTGCCTAAGATGCGGATCCACCAACGTCGAGGTCATCCAATACCAAAACCAGATCGGCGGAACCGAAACCCAGTATACCTGCTGGACCTGCTGGCATAAGTGGTGGGACTGACGCTATTTATCACGTAAGCAAGTGGCTGCGGCAAATTGACCGGATCTCTGCATCCGATTAATGGAAGCGGCCTCTTTTTTCTATGCTTAGGGTTAGAAATATGACCCCCTCAAAATGGGCCCATTCATGGGCTCTGCGTCATTGGGTTCCTAAAGAAAAGCCATAGCGATCGGCTCATTTGCAATAGACACCGCTCTTCTTGGGGGGCTTCGGGGTGAGTGAAAACCTTCCCGCCGCCGACCTCTTGGCTTATGGCGTTGCCGGTATTCTGGTTGGCCTACGAAGTTGCGCCAAACGCTTTCGCTTTCGTCAATCATCATTCATAATAAATGAAACGTCGGGGGAGTTTCTCATGAGAAAAATACAGAGCTTCGCTTTAATCGCAATCATCTTTGCCTTGGCTGGCGCGTTGATGGGGACGACTTTCGTTTCAGCCCCTACGGTCAATCGCCCGCTCAAAGCCATGCCGGTCCAGACCGACAGACGCATCTTCGTCGAATATTCGGATGTGGGGTGGGGCGATTGCTACATCCATCGTTGGTACACCGGCGGCACAAAGACAGAGAAAATGACATATGTCTGCGATACAACGGCCGGGAAGAAGCTCTTCTATGCAGACACGCCGATTTCCGAAGCGGATGGATTCCTATTCCTTGATGCCTCAGCCATATCGCATGGCGAACCCAATTGGAGCGTCACCGACGCCAATCCCAGCCTCAAAAGCATAGACGCCCCCGCTTTGCCTGACTTTGAGGACCCGGATATTTATCGGCTCACAAAAAATGGCGGAAGCAACGCCAACGCAACGGAAGGCCAAAGCACGACATTGAGCGAAGAAAGCCTGGCCTCGCTTTTAAGCGGATACTCTTCTTGCGCCTGGTCATCGGAAAGCTACGCGACCGGCTGCCTTTCGTACCGGCAGTTACAAAGCAATTTCAATATCGAGCAGTATCTTGGCAGCACAGTGATCGTCCCCGTTAAAGCAGGCGGAGAAGAGAACCCCGGCGTCACCCTCGGCAGCAAAATCGCGATGATGAAGTCCGAATATGAGAATTACGACGCAAGCGTCGAGCGACACCGGTCTTCGAGTTCCTCATCCAGTTCCTCGTCCAGCTCCTCGTCTTCAAGCGCTCCCGCCGCCCCGACCGACATCACGATCTATTGCGATACCGGTTGGACCAACATCTATGCTTGGAATACCGGCGGAACGATTACGGCGAATTACCCTGGGAACGCCCTTTCCTCCTTCAATGAGAATTGGAAGGTCTATACATTCGAGGATACCGCGAAAGCGTCCGTCGTCATCAACAAAGGGAACGATGCCGAAAAGAGCGAGGATCTCGTCGACCTCACCCCGGGCACCTATTATTACCACAACATGAAGCTCATCTCCGAGCCGACCACCGGGCTGAAGGTCTATTGCCCCACCAATTACACCAAAATCTGGGCGTGGAATAGCGATGGCGACATCTTTGACAAATGGCCAGGAGCAGACTTATCAAACCGTGACTTGAATTGGAATTACTATTACTTCAGCGACGAACTCAGCTATCCGATGAACTTCCTTTTCTCGGAAAATGGGGAAAACAAGACCGCTGACCTCCACCTTGATTCCGCTGGCGTCTACTATTACCTCAACGGCAATTTCTACACCGTCGAGCCCGACGTCGATAGCTGCGCCAAATCCCAAGGCCTCCGCATCCTCCATTGCTTCGATTGGCCATTAAGCAAGATCGAAGCCAACATCTATTCCATCAAAGCCGCCGGATTCGACGCCGTCCAGACTTCGCCTCTCCAGCGTCCGCGCGATTTCAATAGCGACTGGACCGATGAAAGCGGGCAATGGTGGAAGCTCTATCAGCCCCTTTCCTTCTCGGTGCAGGAGAGCTGGATCGGCAATGCCGATTCCTTGCGGTCGCTCACTTCCGCCGCCGCCAAAGCCGGCGTGAAAGTCCTCGTCGATGTCGTCTGCAACCACCTTTCGAAGCATGATGAGCCCGCGACGCTCAATTCGGGAGTCGACGCATATGAACACGAAATCTACGCAAATTCCGGCTCAACGCTTCATTCTTATCTCGCTTCTTCCGACGATTCGGTTGAGGCGATCGTCCGCGGGAACATCGGCATGCCTGACCTCAATACGGCCAATACGACCGTCCAAGGGCGCGTCTATTCCTATCTCAAGGAATTGATCGATGACGGGGTCGACGGCTTCCGCTTCGACGCCGCCAAGCACATCGAGACAAGCAATGACGGCGACTATGCCTCCTCTTTCTGGAACAACGTCTATAAAGCCGCCAAGAGCTACGCTTCCTCCACCTATTCCAAGGACATCTATGCCTATGGCGAAGTCATTGGCACATGCGGACCGGGCCGCGCCTATAGCGATTACGTCAACTACGCGGGGTTGGATGGGGTCACAAACAGCACCGATTCCTATAACGTCCGCAACCAGATCACCCAAGGATATTCATATTCCCCCTCCAGCTATGCGACGGGGATGGATGCCAGCAACAACATCCTTTATGCCGAAACCCATGACGAATACCTCCAGCAGAAAAACCCCACCTCAAGCATCGGCCAAACCACGATCGACTCGATCTACGCTTACCATGCGGCGCGGGCAAATGCGAACGTCCTCTATTTCTGCCGTCCAAGCGGCACGATGGGCGTGATCAACCCCGATAAGCCTTGGAAGGTCGACGCCATCAGCGCGGCCAATGCTTTCCATGGCATCTTCCGCGGCACATCCGAATATGGCCACGATTGGAATTACTGCTCGATCGTCGAGCGCTATGGAAGCGGCTCCTATGGCGCGGTCATCGTCAACCCGACGAATGCGGTTAAAGAAGTCAGCCTCACCCATGTGATCGACGGTTCCTATGTCGACCTTTCCACCGGGGCCGCCTATAACGTCTCTAGCAAAAAACTAAGCGTTCC
>JAILKX010000021.1 GCA_024693415.1 Bacilli bacterium | reverse complement strand
ACCTTGGTCGCGGAGATGGTCTTCAGGAGGTTGCAATAGACGTCCTCCATCTCCTTGATGCGGTTAGGCTCCTTCTTCATGATCGAATCCATCGACTTGGCGTCGACGAGCTCGAAGACCGAGCCGAAGGTGTTCTCGGTGCCCGCGATGCGGACGACCTCATAGGAGATCGCGGTCGGGATGCCGAGGACGAAGGCCATCTTGGCCCTGCTCCTCTCCTTGATCGACATCTCGGGGCCCGGGGTGCGGAAGTACATCTTGACGATCGCGTCGGGCGAGATGCGGTAGACCTTGCCGAAATACCCTTCCCCGATGAGGGGGCATCCTTCGATCGATATGGTGCGGTAGCCCTTCCTCACCTCCATCATCTCGGTGAAGCCGGTCATCTCGAAGATGTCGTAGACCTCGGGTTTGACCTCGGTGACCATCATGTCCCCATGGGCGCGCCTAAGGCGCAGCAAAACGCGGAGGCCGACGCTTGAGATGTATTCGAGCCCCTTGGCGTCGAGGTTCAGCTCCTCGAAGCCTTGGTGGGCTTCGATCGCCTTCTTGAGGCCTTCTTCTACTTCGGAGGCGTTCGTGGTGTCGATGCGGGATGGCAAGGCGAGGGTCAATACGCCTTCGCTTAGCTTTGCGGTGATCTTCATATCGCTTTTCCTTTCAATTTTGCATACACGTCCCTACTCTTTTTTTATCGGTTGATGATGACGGTGAGGATGTTCTGGCGTTCCTGGTAGGAATAATAGACCTTGTCGGAGAGCTTCTTGATCATGAAGACGCCAAGTCCGCCGATCGGGCGGTCTTCGGCCGCTAAGTGGATGTCGGGATCCTCCTTCGCGAGCGGGTCGAACTTCGGGCCGCGGTCGAAGAAGGTCAAGACGATCTGCGCCTCGGAGACGGATAGCTCGAGGTTGCCGACGCCCTTCTTCTTCTCGTAGGCGTGGAAGGCGATGTTGGCGGCCGCCTCCTCGACGATCAGGTTGACCTTGTTGATCATCACCATGTTGAAGCCGCATTCCTCGAGGGCGGCGGTGACGTTATCGCAGAGTTTGCCCACCGCTTCGGCGGACGGCTCGAAGATGAAGCAATAGTCCTTGGCGGCGCCGTAATAGCTGAAGCAGACCATCGTCATATCGTCGCTTTGGTCGTGGTCGCCGACGAAATCCTGGACGCTTTCCTGGACGTCGTGGCAGATCCGCTCGGGATCGCGGACGGCGACGTTGGCGTTCAGGGCGCTTAGGAGGCGCTCCTCGCCATAGAAGTTCTCGGGGCCCGATTCCGCTTCGGTGATGCCGTCGGTATAGAGGAAGATGACGTCGCGCGGACTAAGCTTCAATGTCTGCTTGCGGTAAGGCACGCCTTCCATGGCGCCTAGGACCAGGTCGCGCTTCATCTCGAGGTACTGGTATTTGCCGTTGATCTTGGCTAGCGGCGGGTTATGCCCGGCGTTCACGAACTCGACGATTCCGGTCGAAAGGTCGCAAATCCCCATCCAAGCGGTGACGAAGGTGTCGGTCTCATTGCCTTCGCAGATGCGGTCGTTGGCGCGCTGGAAGATGTCCTCGACCGAGAGGCCGTTCTCGGCGAGCGCCTTGATGACCGACTTGGTCTTCATCATGAAGAGGGCGGCCGGGATGCCTTTGCCCGAGACGTCAGCGATGAGCATCGCGATCCGCTTATCGGGCAGCATGAAGTAATCGTAGAAGTCGCCGCCGACCTGCTTTGCGGTCGTCATCGTGCCGTAGATGTCGAATTCATGGCGCTGCAGGTAAGCCAATTTGCTCGGGAGGGAGGAGAGCTGGATCTGCTTGCCGAGGGCGAGCTCCTCGTCGTAGCGCGAGGCCTCGAGGGCGATGTAGCCCTTCAGGGTGTCGACGGTCGAGTTGATGGAGGAGCTAAGCGTGTAGAATTCGTGGGTCGAATCGGCGTCGAGCCTCTGCTCGAGGTCGCCGCCGGCGATCTTGGTGAGCTTGTGGTTGGTCTTCACGAGGTCGCGGAGGACCAATCTGTCGATCAGGCTATAGACCATGATGAAGAGGCTCGAGAAGATCAAGATCTCCATGTAGACGCCAAGGAAGGTGCCCATGTCGCGGGGGCGCAGCATCTCTTCGGTGTCGACGACGCCGATGACGTAATAGCCCTCGGCGTTGCTGAACATGTAGAAGGAGGATTCCTCGTCGATCGTGGCGCTGTGGCGCTCCATCTCCTTCTTCGAGGAGAGGTCGGTCGGGAAGCCGATGGACTCGAGCGTCTTGCCGTCGAGGGTCTCCCAACGCGAGACGATGGTGAGCGATTCGTCGGCCACAAGCATATAGCCGGATTCGCCGATGTGGCGGTTCTGGACGACCTGGGCGACGATCTCATAGAGCGACTCATAGAACTTCGTGGTGTTGAAAGCGACCTGGACGAACCCGCCAAAGGAGAGGGACACGGCCGCGTATTTCTTCTTGACCGAGGGATCCTTCGAGGTCGGCATATAGGCCTGGACGAGCTCGCCCGGATTCTCGAGGAGCTGGCAGAACACGGCCGATTGGCTCGATCCGCTCTTCATGTCGAAGCCGATGTCTTCGGCGACGCTCGAGGAGGAGATGATGCCATTCGCGTCGACGTAATGGATCTCGGAGACGCCCGCGACCTCGCTGATTGTAATCAGGTCCTCGTTATCGGGGACCATGCCTGCCTTCTCAAGCGTCTTGGCGACGTTGCGGGCGAGGCCGAGGAGGTTGCTGTCGGAGATGTCGCTGATGTCGTTTTTGGCGTCGGTGACGTTCAAGGAGAGGAGGCTCACGGAATTCTCGTAGGCCATCGAGCTCTGGAGACCATAGGTGAGGACGCCGGAAGCGGCGATCGTGATGAGGCCGATCATCGAGAAGTGCAACGTCATGAGCGAGCGGATGCGCGGCTTCTTCCTGACTTTCGCCTGCGTCTTGTCGCGCATGAAGTAATCCATGATCTGGAGCGCCCCCATAGCAAGGGCCGCCGAGGTCATGTTGGCGGTGATCATCTTGTTGCCCAAGATCCTCACGTAGGCGAATGCGGTGATCGGGTCGCCGGCATTGGTCAAGAAGATCATGAGCATATGGAATGTCTCGGTGAGCAGGCCGACAAGCAACCCATGGGCCCACCTCGGGCGGCGGCTCGTGAAGACGTAGGACCTGATGAGTCCGGCGGTGAGGCCGGAGACGAAGGTCGAGATCGAGCAGGCCCACTGGGTGTAGAAGGTGTTGTTCCAATAGGCGGAGGCGAAGCGCTCGACGCCGCCGATAAATCCGGCGATCGCGCCGGCGGGGAAGCCATACAATAAGCCGGCCGTCACGGCGGCCGCGTCGCGGACGTTCATGACCGCGCCGTCGATGTTCACGCCGAACTCGGTGGCGATGACCGCGAGGCCGCCGAAAGCGACGCCGCCGATCACCCTCCTCCACATGAAGGGGATCTTCTGGTAGAAGGGGGCTTTCTTCTCCAGATAATAAAGGACCACCGCCAAGGCGGGTGGCAAAAGGCCGAGAAGTATGAGGCGAATGACCGCTACTGCAATATCCATATCAATAAATTAGCACATCGCGCGCTTTCGCGCGAATGAAATCGCATGCGCACATAAAATATCTTCACCTGGCCCGAACATGAAAAAAGAGGCGAATTCGCACACACGGTTCGCCTCTTTTTGCTTTTTATGCCCCTAGCGCCTGGTAGTAGAGGGCCAGGAAAATCATCGAGATGCCGATGTAGATGAGCCCGACGATCACAAGGTAGAGGAACGAGTGCTTGGGCTCGGCGCTTCTGGCGGCGTGGTAGTCGTAATAGGTCCTGTACTTCACCTTGTTGTGGTCCTTGCGGAACAAGGAGATGAAGCGCGAGACGCCATAGACGAGCATTTCGAATGCCCCGCCGTTGCTCGCTAGGATCAATAATCCCACCCCGGTGCAGATGATGCCGGACCCGAAGAATCCGTTGGTCAATAGGAAGAAGTTCTTGGAGGCCTCGCTATTGAAATTCCAATGCGTGGCTTCCTTAAGCGAAACGTAGTCGCGGAAGATGCCCATCGAGAGGACCCAGATGAAAGCGACGATTCCGCAGACGCCGAAAGTTATCGAATACCGAAGTATCCAATTCCGGAGCCAATGTTCCTCACGCCTCTCCTCTTGCATCGATTTCCTCGATCTCCTTCAGGTATTTGTCGAATTCCTCGGTGTTGGCCGAGATGAAATGCCCGGGAAGGATTTCCCTGAGGGTCGGCCCCTCGGTCGAATAATCGTGGGCCACAAGCGGGTTGTAGGTGATCCTCTTCCTATGCTGCTCGTAGTGCGGGTCGGGAAGCGGGATCGCCGAAAGAAGCGACTTGGTGTAAGGATGCAGCGGATGCTTGAAGAGCTCATCCGAAGGCGCGACCTCGACGATGTGGCCGAAGTACATGACGGCGATGCGGTCGGAGAAGTATTTGACGACCGAAAGGTCATGGGCGATGAAGAGGATGGTGAGGCCCATCTTCTCGCGCAGATCGTTCAATAGGTTGATGACCTGGGCCTGGATCGAGACGTCGAGGGCCGAGATCGGCTCGTCGGCGATGATGAGCTCAGGCTCGAGGATGATGGCGCGGGCGATGCCGATGCGCTGGCGCTGGCCGCCCGAGAATTCGTGCGGGTAGCGCGTCGCGTGCTCGGGCACGAGGCCGACCATGGTCAGGACTTTGTAGACCTGCTCATCGATGTATTTCTTGTCGCGGACGCCGCGGATGATGAGGCCTTCCGCGATGATGTCGCGGACGGTCATGCGGGGGTCGAGCGAGGCGATCGGGTCCTGGAAGATCATCTGGATCTTGTTCATGATCCGGTCCTTCAGGGCGAAGGAGCGCTTCTGGCGGTACTCCTTCTCGAGCTCGGCCTTCTTGGCGGGGTCGGTTTCCGCTTCGATCTTCGGCAGGTATTCGTCATCCACCTTCTTGGCTTCGAAGCGCCCGAACTCGCGGTTGCAGTATTTATGGTCGAAACGGGCCTTCTTCATCTCCTCGACGTTCTCGTCGTGGATCTTCTGGAACTTCTCGGCCGCTTCCTTATGGGCGGCTTCGTATTCCGGGCCCTTGTCGGGGTATTTCTCCTTCAGCGCCTTCTCGGTGGCCGCGAATTCCGCGCGCCCGGCCTTGATGGCATCCTTATAGGAGCGGACGCCGGCGACGATGCGCTTGCCGTCGAAATAGACGGAGCCGCCGGTGGCGTCGTAAAGCCGGATGATCGAGCGGCCGGTCGTGGTCTTGCCGCAGCCGGACTCGCCGACGAGGCCGAAGACCTCGCCCTTATGGATTTCGAAGCTCACGTCATCGACGGCCTTGAGCTCGAATTTGCCCATTTTGAAGTA
>JAILKX010000013.1 GCA_024693415.1 Bacilli bacterium | reverse complement strand
TTCGCGGGCCAAATCGAAGCCATTGATGCCCGGCATGTTGATGTCGAGGAAGGCTCCATCCACATAGTTGGACTTGCAGTACTTGACGATGGAGGGGGCGTCGTCTTTGAAGAAATGGTATTCGACCTTCTCCTTGGTGATGATCTGGTTCAAAAAGGCGTTCAGGGCATTGACTTCGTCGTCTACGATGATGATCTTCATTGGCTTATCCTTTCTTGGGGATCGTGATGGTGATGGTGGTGCCCTCTCCGGGGGCGCTTACGATATCGGTGGTGGCCTTCAGCAATATCTTGAAGCGGGTGGCTGAGTTCTTGACGCCTTGGCTTTCGGGGCTTATCGCGGATACGTCGAACCCGACCCCGTTATCGATGACCTTGATGACGTAGGAGTCCTCGGCCTCCTCGGAGCTCACCTCGATATAGCCGTCCTCCTTCGTGTGGACCTGGCTATATCGAATCGCGTTCTCGATGAAGGGCTGGAGGGCAAGGATCGGGACCTCGAAGTCGTAGCAGTCGATGTTGTAGAAGACCTTGAACTTGTCGTCGTAGCCGAGGTTTGCTAATTCCGCGTACCTCGAGATGTTCTCTAACTCATCCGAGAAGGGGATCAGGTAGATGTCGCGGGCGGCGACGGAGGCGCGCATGTGCTTGGCGAGCAGATCGATCGCGCGGTCGCCTTGCTCGGGGTTATCGCGGTAGATGGCCTTGATGTGGTTCAGGAGGTTGAAGAAGAAATGGGGATCGATCTGCTCCCTGAGGATCTTGGACTGGAGGACTTCGATCTCCTCTTTGTAGAGGTCGCTTCGGGAGGCGCTTCGGATGGTGATGAGTACGAAGACGAAGTAGATCAATATGAAGAGGAAGCCGATGAGGATGCATCCATAAGAGGTCATGCCTAAGGGGAAGCGGGGGCCGCCTATTTTGGCGATCGCGAGGGCGAACTCGCAGGCATTGAGGACGGTGGCGATGAAAGAGCTCAGGAAGAAGATGGCGTTGAACCTCCTTTTGCGGATGGCCGCGAAGAAGAGGCTCCCCTCGACTAGGATCGAGACGACCACCATGATCCAGATGGAGATGTATTCGAGGCGCCATGTCGAAAGGATCATGGAGGATATCGCAAGCGCCATGAAGGAGAAATAGGAGATGATGGATAGGGTATTCTTCTGAAGGTCGGGGAGGTAATCGTGGAGGACGAAGCGGATGTAGAAGACGATGCATAACGCGAAGAAGATCGCGTTGAGACCCGCGAGGGGGCCGTAGTTCCTCTCGAACGTCCCGTTGGTGGTGAAGTAATGGTTTCCGTCGATCGAGGACAGGAGGTAGCAAAGCGCGAACAGGGCGAGCAGGAAGGTGTTCCAGGTCGCCGTTTTATTGAAGAAGTTCGCGGAGAATTCGATGACGGTCACAAGCGATAAGAACGACAAGGCGATCGCCCAAGTGGTGGTGGTGGAATTGAGGTAGAACTGGCTGTATTCGCGGTTCATTGCCTCAAAGACAAGCGAAGATATCCATCCGGCGGAGAAAAGGAGCGCGTGAAGGACAAGGACCAAGACGATGATCGCGATCTGTTTTTTACTGAGCGCGTTCATCCTAGTGCCTCCATATAGGCCTGCCTTACGTCGATCGAGAAGCAATAGACCGTGAATTCGATGTCCTCGGCTTTGCTAAGTTCTTCTACGGCGATTGGGGCGGCGAGCTCGATCGGGTAGCCGAAGATCCCGGTGGATATCGAGGGGACGGCGACCGATTTCAGATGGTTTTCGCGGGCGACGCGGATGATGTTCTGGTAGACGCGGCGAAGCTGCCGTTCCGACTCTTCGTCGGCGTGATATACCGGGCCGACCGCGTGGATGATGTATTTGGCCTTCAAAGCGAACCCAGGGGTGATGCAGGCATCGCCTGTAGGGCAATAGCCGATCTCGCTGCAGGCCTTAGCCAATTCGAAAGACCCGGCTGCCCCGAAGATCGCCCCGCATACCCCGCCGCCTTGGCGGAGCCAGGAGTTGGCCGCATTCGTTATCGCGTCCCCCTCGAAGCCCGTGATATCTCCATCCACGAGTTTTATCATGCTTCCATTATGATAACCCTTTGGCGCGCATGAGTGCGCAAAAAATGCGAATTCGGGCGCGTAAGAAAAAGCGGCGCAGGGTGGTGCGCCGCCAAAACATGAGGTACGTGTATCAGTTATCGGACCTTGCGAAGCCGTTCTTCATGTTGCAGCTCGCGGTGTAGAGAACCTTGTCCAAACAGTCATCGGTCGCCTTCTTGGTGAGCTTGGCGATTTCATCGTTTGCTTTGGAAAGCCCCTCGATGTCTTTGTTAGCCATATAGGATTTGTCCGCTTGGAGGATGATGCGGCTTGCTTCGGCTTGGAGATGCTCCTGATAGCGTTCGACGTAGATGATGCAGGTACGGTAGTGGGCATCGGTCAAGGCGCCGATGAGGCGGTTGGCCCAGTAGAAGTATTCCGTTGAGGGCGTGAGCGTAGTTTCGCTGAAATAGCTAGGGATATTATCCACGTTAGCGTACACCGGGACGAAGGCGTTGAAGGGGTTGCTGCCGAAGGCGAACCATTCGATTGCGGCGATTTCCTTGGGGAGGTAGGGCCTGATTTGGTTCAGGTGCAGGAAGCTCGTGCGCGAGATGCCGATTGGGCGATAGATGCCGCGGAGCTTCTCGTCGCCCCCGCGCCCATAGGGATCATAAGGCGTTCCCTGATAATGGGACGACAAAGCGTATTTGATGTCCTCGACGGTGATCTTCCTCTCGGGCACGAGGCTCCAGGGGATGTCATCGGAGAGGGGCGTGTAGTCGGCATTGGGGCCGTCCCACTTGAAGGTGCGGGGGTTCAGGTAGCGTTCGATATACCAGGCGCGGGGCGTGTTGTACTCATGGTCGGAATCGGAGTGGCTCCCGAAAGCTAGGCGGGGATTAAATTTGCCATTTAGATTCAGATCGAGGTGATTGTCCTCGACGAACTGCCTGAGATCGGCGGAGCACATGTGCTCTTTTTGCTCGCCATAGGCATCGTCCCAATCGAATTCGTCTAAGCCGAATTGGTTGGGCATGACCACGTATTTATCATCGGGAACGCGCCTAGCGATGTAGTGGTGGCCTCCGATGGTCTCGAGCCACCAGATCTCATCCTTGTCGGAGAATGCGATGCCATTGGATTCATAGGTGCCGTATTTTTCAAGCAACGCCCCAAGCCTTTTCACGCCTTCTCTTGCGGAATGAATATAGGGCAGGGTGATGACGACGAGGTCCTCTTCGCCGATTCCGCCTTCTTTGAGGAGCGGATCGGCCGCTAGGACGCGTTCGTTGGTGGTGATCGTTTCGGTGGCGGTCATCGCGATGTTCTCGGAATTGATGCCATCCGCCGCCCAGATGCCGTCGGTTTGGTCGACACTAGGCATGGAAGTATACCTTAAGGGGTTATCGGGCAGATCGATCTCAATCTTGCCGATCCTGGATTTGTATTTGCGGGGTTGCTGGTCGGGGGTGACCACGACGAGCTTTTTGGCGTGGAATTGGCCGGTTGGGCAATCGTCGTTTCTTGCGGTCATGGTTGAGCCGTCATAGGAGGCGTTTTTGCCTACGAGTATCGTTGTGCATGCCATATGGGTTTGTTCCTTTCGTGCGGGCACGTGCCCGTTAGATGAAAGTAGTATAGAGCAAAATGGGCGAAAGGAGTTATGGAGTGCTCAAACC
>JAILKX010000206.1 GCA_024693415.1 Bacilli bacterium | reverse complement strand
AGTTTTCGGGCTATGCTACCCTAAACGTGTATGCCCACAAAAATCCAGAGCGAGGAAATGCTCAACAAGAACGAGGAGATGTTCTCCAAGGCGATCTGGGACCGCGGGCTTTCCTATTACCGCGAAGGCAAGGTATTTTTGACCTTCTCCGACGGCAAGGAAGTGCATGCGGATGTGGTGGGGTCTTCCAAATATTCGGTGCGGCTCGACTTCGTGGGGACCGAGCTCAAGAAGGCCAAGTGCAACTGCCCTTACGATCGGGGATTGTGCAAGCATGAGGCCGCGGCTTTGATGGCGTTTGCCTATAGCGACTACGAGATCGAGGAGGTGGCGGTGAAGCCTAGCCTTTCTGATAGTTGCCTCACGCAGCGCCAGTTCGTCACCAGGTTGAACCTCTTGCTCGCCCGCGAATACAACGTGAACCCCGAGCGTTATTATTCTTCGGCCATCGCGATCTTCGAGGCGGGACTAGCGAACCTTAATCCCGATGAGGCGACCGAAAGGCTCGCGCTCATCTTCTTCGTCGCGGTGAACTCGAAGTTCGCCGAACGGCGTTCCTCGGGCGCCAAGTGGCTCATCAAATTCACCGAGGGGCGGAACCTGACCTTAAAGCAGAAGACGAGGATCGCGCTTAAGATGTCCGAATCCTTCGCCTATCCCGAATACCATATGGCCCTTTTCGAATCGAGTTGCTACCGCAAGGCGATGGGGGCGGCGTTCGCCACGCCTTCGAAGAACTACGACTATCCCTATTCGCGCCTATTCATCGAGAAGGGGCAGCAGATCATCGATGCGCTCGATGAGACGGAGCTTGCGGCCCTATTGAACCCAAGCCTCCGCTTCCCAGACTGCGACCTCGCGGTGCGGCGCCTCTTCGACATGGGGCGGCTCGACGCCGCGGTCGCGACCTTGTCCGACGATGATTTAGCAAGCCTTGGGATGCGCGACATCACGGTCGCGATCGCCCTCATGAACGAGAAGCCCGATGCGGCGAAGCGGATCCTCAGGATGATGTACGAGTCCTATGACTGCAGCTTCGAGGTGATCTATTACCTCTATAAGTGCCTGACGCCTGCGGAGCGGCAGAGCATGGAGCCGAAGATCTTGCGGCGCGCCGACTACATGAATTGCCTTAGGCCCGTCAAGATCATGCTCGGGGAACCCTTCACGCCCGGGTCAATCAAATACCTTGCCTTCGGCGACCTGCTTTTGCTTTCCAAGGAGATCAAGGCCAAAGGCGATGCGGCCAAGCCCTATATCGGGGCGGTCATCCGGAAGCACGTATCGTCTGCCCTTTATGGGCCGCGCGACTTCGAGAAGGCGCTTGCGGCGCTTAGGGAATTCGAGGTCGACCCTAGGGATGGGCTATTGGCGCCCGAATTCCAGCAGGCGAGCTATGACGACGAAAGATTCAGGGTGCTCTACCTTAAGGAAGCGAATTCCTTGGGGATATTGCGTTCCCTTGGCTTAAGGAGGCATGAGGTCTGATGCTGGCCCGGAACTTAGCCCCCGATATCGTCTCCCTCTGCCGGAAGACCGTGGAGCACTGCCCGCAGGCGCAGGAGCTTTTGGACATGATGCGGTCCGGCGAATGCGAGGTGTGGTTTTCCTATGATTTAGCGGGGACGGTGATCGATTATGAGGTCTTCAATGAGGATTTCTCGGTCTACCACACCCTTGCCTTGGACTTATCCCGCGAGGCGCGGCCGATCTTCCCGAAGGAGAAGCGCGACTTCGCCTTTGCGATCTTGCTCTACCTCTACGAAAAGGAATCCGCGGTCACCGAGGAGGACCTCCATCGGGCCTATGGCGAGATCTATTCGCGCCTAAGCGACGTCGCCTCCTTGTCGCCTGAGAAAGCCAGATACCGGCAAGAGCACCAAAGCGAATTCGACTACCTGACGAACCTCATCACCGTGGCCTCGGGCAAAACCGCGCCGGCGAAGGTCGACAAGACCGAGGTGAGCTTCGAGTTCGATAAGTCCTATTACGGCGACGAATATGAGGTCACCGTCTACTGCAAAGCCAAGAAGGCGATCAAGGTCAAGGACCTCAGGACCCTCTATTCGGCGGTCGTGCAGGAGAGCAAGGTCGCGCTTTATGGGGCGATGGTGCTCACGATGGGCCCAGACTCCTTCAAGGACAATGAGCGCCAGGCGATCCAGCTCCTTTCGGCGAAGGCGGGGTTCTCGAAATGGAGTTCCTCCTTCTCGAAGACGAACATCGCCAAAGCGAACCTGCCGGCGCTTTTCGACGCGCTTAGGGGCGAGCAGATCAAGATCGATGGCCGCGCCAAGAGAATCGGGGTGGACCCGGTCGTGCCCGCGCTTAAGGTCGAGGACGACGGGAACTTCGATTTCGACCTCAAATTAGGTAAGGGGTCGCTTATCTTGAGCGGGATGAGCGGATATTTCATCGACGATTCGGACACCATCCTCCCGATCCTTTTCGACTCGGAGGCCAAGCTCAAGATCTACGAATTCTCGATGGAGCATCCCCATTTCCAATATGACGCTTTCCAAAGCGAGATCGATAACGTCATCCTCCCGATCCTTAGCGGCAAGGTCGAGGTGAGCCCAGCCTACCGCGAAAAGCATCCCTCGAGGAAGCGCGATATCTTCTATTACGTCACCTATGGCGAGGAAGATGAGCTCCGCTTCTCGACCGAATTCCATATCGGGGACGAAGTGGTGGACCGCGGGGCCTTCGAGTCGAACCAGCTCGGGGAATCGCGTTCTTACCTCTTCCAAGATGAACTTGCGAAGCTTCATATCCCGATGGATGGGGCGACGCGGAACCAGAATGAGATCGCGGCGTTTTTGAAAGCCGATCTCGATGCGCTTGCGTCGAAGTGCAAGCTCATGCTTTCGGACAACATCGCGAACCGTAAGATGGCGAAGGTCGGCAAATTCAACATCAATTCCACAAGCGGCATCGACTGGATGGAGGTGTCCCTGTCGAGCCCCGAATACAGCGTCGAGGAATTCAGCGCGATCCTCGCCGGATACAGAAAGAAGAAGAAATACGTCCGCATCCGCGGCCAGTTCGTCTCCCTTTCCGAAGAGGATGACGAATATGGGCTAGGGAAAGTGGTGGCCGATTTCGACCTCGGGGGCGACGAGTCGCTCGACTCTCCGCGCCTCCCGCTTTATCAGGCCTTCAAGCTGCCGGGGTACGAGACGGGATTCAAGATCG
The DNA here is from genome assembly GCA_024693415.1 of Bacilli bacterium. The sequence continues at coordinate 211 of JAILKX010000206.1, read as the reverse complement.
AGTACAACGACGAGATCAAGAACCTGATCGGCGAAATCAAGGATTACCAGTCCTGCGAAGTGCCACTTAGCGGGGATATGTATGCGAAATTGAGGCCGTATCAGGTCGACGGCGTGAAGTGGCTCTACGCCCATGCAAGGCGGAAATTGCCTGGCATCCTCGCCGATGAGATGGGGCTAGGGAAGACGCTGCAGACCATCGCTTTGCTCAC
>JAILKX010000150.1 GCA_024693415.1 Bacilli bacterium | reverse complement strand
CGACGTCGACATAGTAGGAGATGAAGGAGGCGGATAGATCCAATTCTGCCTTCTTCACCAAAGCAAAATGAACATCAACCTCTTCACCCTCCGCGGAATCGATGGTGATGAGGTAGCCCCCGCCGAAAGTGGCGGTCTCATAATGTGCGATAAAAGTCCCGGTGAAGTACTCGTCGTCAAAAGGGACGCTTTCGATGTCATAGGTGGTCCCGTCCGCGTCTTCGAAGGCGTCATCTTTATGAAGTGTGAAACGGGTCAGCGACAAATCGTAATCATACTCGCCAGGTGTGGCGTCGCCCGCCTTGAAGCTGATGGCATGGGTCGCGGGTTCGTTCGTTCCGGCGATGATACCCATGGGGGCTGCGCCAGACGAGAAAACCAAACCCGTGGCCCCGATGACGGAAGCCGCGATCGCGACGAGCAAGACGATTGATCTCTTTTTCATATAAAGCCCTCTATCAATGGAGCAATTGTAAAGGTTTCCCCATATGAAATAAAGAAAAGCCGATGGTGAGGCTTTGTTACATCCCTTATTGGTGCGTTGAGGCCACTGCCGCTATAGCACGGCAAAGAAAACGAAGCCGGGATTGCCGGCTTCTAGTGGCAATCGCCTAGAACTAGCCACGGGTCGAGGCGGAATCGACGAGGAAGAAGATGCCGGGGACCACCGCGCCGAGGGTGATGCCGAAGACGCCGAGGGTGATGCCGGCGCCTTTGCCCATATCCGAGTTGCGCTTGCCGATCAAGACCGCCGAGAAGATGAGTCCGACGAGGAAATAGCCCGCGAGGACCAGGAAGACGGTGGCGACGATGGCAAGCTCCTCCGCTGGGATGGCGCCAGGACCGGTTTCCGCCATGCTCTTGGTGGCGCGTTGGACCGCGCCGACGATGCCAAAGATCAAGGCCATCATGCCGTAGATGACGATCGTGATGATGCCGGAGATGAGGATGCCTTTTTCATGGATTTGCGCTCCTTTCAGGTGGGGTTCTACTCGCGGATATAAAAAAGGAATCTCCATTGTTTTCCCAGCCTAGTCCATCGAGGCGGAAAAAGGAGATTCCGTCATAAAGATGCATCGAAGGAATCACTGGTTTTGCTTCGGCTCGTATTTCTTCACGAAGAAGAGGATGATGGCGACGAATCCGGCGATGCCGCAGGCGCCCGCGATCGCGGCGATGACGATCATGGCGATCTTGTTCTCCGGGGCGACCGTGCCCTGCAGAAACGAAAGCAAGATGACGACATCGGCGACGACGGCGAGGAGGAAGACGGGAAGACCGAGGAACAAATAGGATTTTTTGCGCATTTTTTCCATGTTGAAGTACCCCCTGGGAAATACCTTTCACATTTATATATGCGTTCGACAAATTAAGAAAGATTCCTTTCTTCCAATTGGAGGAAGATGGGCGATTATTCTCTATCATCGAAGTCTAGGCGACAACGAAAAAGCGCCGCCGAAGCGACGCGATGAAACCGTGGTTTCAAATTAGGCGGCGGTAGTCGTCCAGCCAAGACCGACGGCGATGCCGTTAGTGCCAGCCCAGGCGCAGTTGTTGCGGGAGCCCATGGAGGGATCCTTGACGCGGCCGTCGAGGGCGTAATACATGTCGCCGACGTAGTCCTTGACGAAGGCGTCGGCCTGATCCATGTTGTCGAAGAACCAGCAGTAGAACTGCTCGGGGAGCTCCTGCTCGGAGGCGGGGGCCTTAGTGGCGGCGAGGTATTCCTTCAAGCCTTCGGCCTTGAAATCCGCGCTTTGGGTCTTCTTGTAGTCTTCCCCGGACATCTGGGTGATACCGGATTCGGCAAAGCCGTGGCTGGTGAGGTAGTCTTTGACGCCACCGGCGGATTCGCTGGCGTTGCAGCTGGCGAGGGCCAAGATGGCGAGGGCGCCCAGGCCGAGTTTGCGTAAACTGATCATATTTGTTGTTCCTTTCTTCCTTAACGGATTTGAACAGGCAAATTATACACGCCCGCTCGCGCGGGTAAATAGCGGGCTCTCGCCTAACCACGGATGAGGTTCGCCCGATATCGAGGAACGAAAAAGGGATTATGGGCACGTCACCGCTCACGCGACCGCGTTTGCCTACTATACCAAGACCGTCACTTATCGCTTTGCGCATGCGGACAACGTCAGGATCCAAGATAACGATCTGGGCATGCCGGACTTCAACGTCTGCCTGTACACCTATGTCTATCTAAACGGATATAGCTCCCCGAAAGGCAACGCCGGGCCTAACCACACCGTCGGCATCGCCTGCTTTACCCGCACTCTCAAATTCTCCGAATGGAACGACCTCTCCCTCGATAGCCACCCCTTTTCCGTCGCAGGCGACCACGAATTCACCTTCAGGCTGGATACCGGCGCCTTGCAATCGGGCACCTATCACGTTTACGATGGGACCTGCTATCAGGCGATGGTGGGCTTCAATATGCCTACAGAACTCGAGGTCGGAACGGACTTAGAAAGCTATATCGAATCCAGGGAAATCGGCGCGTCCTTCTTCTATTACGACGGAGACTTCGAATACGTCCAATCCCAGTACGAGGACTTCGACTTCTCGAAGGTGGACTCCAATTCGGAAGGGCTAGTCACCTATACGGTCCGTTACAAGGACTACGCCCCGATCAAGCAGTTCATCAGCTTCGCGCTGACCGATATCGGCGAAGACCAGGACCTTAACACCCTCTACTCGACGACCGGCACGGACTATCCGGTCGTCCTAGGCTTCGACGAGAACGGATCCTATGGGCCTCTTTACATCAAGGAGCTCCTCACGTGCGCCAATGGGTATAGGGCAACCGTTGCTTCCGCGTATTCGGAAGAGGATTTCTCTCGCACCGGAACTTACGAGAGGATCAATGACAACACCCTCCTGCTCTCTGGCCAATTAGGCGGAGTCCGCGTGTACGCCAACATCAATAGCGGCAAGATCGCCCCCTCCGAATCCATATACAATTCGATCGAATCTACCGAATATACGGCGACCGGATATGGGCTTCTCTCCGATTGCAAGATCCATATTCTTGAAACCGACTATCGCGAAATGATGATTGAATTCGGCGATTACCAGGTCAGAACCCGCTTCTCCTATCTAGACAGCCTGAAAACGGCAATCACATTCAAGTTCCCGCTTGCTTTGACCTCCTCGTTCATCAACCTGACCGGCGCGATCCAAGGAAATACCATTCACGTCGACGACCCGGGTTTTAGTGCCTAGCCTTTCATCGCGCAATGAAAACGGTGACAGGAAATGAAGCGAGATTTTTGAATTCCACCGTTTCTGTTTCCCGCCCTAAATTCATGGAGAAGGCTCTTGTTTGGGGCAAAAGACAAATGGTTATTTTGAGATAGTGCTCTACAAGAAAAAGTTCGAAATTCGTGCGATAATCGTGCGGTGAATAAACGTATTTATGAAAAAAGTCTCGACAACGTCGAGACAATTTCGTTTGGTGGAGCACAATGCGGGAAATTCCGAAGTTGTAAATTATCTCTAGGCTTGATCGGATAATATCCGTTTATTAAATGTAGGACAACTATTTTTATAACGCAGTTATAGTCGCGTTGTAAAATCGTTGTACTGAAAACTGTGTAAAAACTCAGGCGAAATCGGATATTCACTTAGCGCCTAGCCTAAGCGGTTCCCCAACTCGTTGTAATTATAACCGCTTTACACCGTTTCGGATTAAAAAGAGGGTGGTCTTCCCGCCCTCGATTTCATTCGCCTTCTTATTTCAGCGAGCGCATTTTCCGCACGTTGGTGTAATAGACTTCCTCGCCGGGCTCCCAATCCTCGTCTGGGTTGCCGATCTTCACCTCTGGGTCGTTCCCTTTGTAGATGGCGATGTCGTCGGAGAACCAGATGTCGCGGACGAAGGAATACTTGATGCCCTCGAAGACGAGGATGACGCCCTTCACGTAGTCGTACTGGCTGAAGCGGTTCCCGCTCGCCCTGTCGAAGGCCTCGACGTGGTCCTCGACGAGGATGACGTCGATGAGCGTCTTCTCGACGGGCGTCTCGACTTGCGCGGGGTAGCCCTCGCATCCGTAATCGTAATCGATGCCCTTGTCCTCGGTCTTGAAGAACTTGAATACGCCGACGGTCTCCTCCCCGAAATCGTCCCACATGAAGTCGAGTGCCTCGACCCCGTTGTTGAGTTCGTAGACCCCATCTTCGCAGAAAATGGTTACGCGCTCATAGGAGACGTTGGAATAGTCGAAGCGGTCGTGACGGATTTTTTCGATTTTCTTACCGATGAGGCTTTTGAGCAACGCTTCCTGCTCGGGAATAAGTCTTTTGTCGATTTTGCTTTGCAT
>JAILKX010000186.1 GCA_024693415.1 Bacilli bacterium | reverse complement strand
AACTCCTGCTCGGCGATGTCCATAGGCGACACCTCGGCCAGGTTCTTCTTGTCGCCGCGCTTCATCGCGATGCGGCCGATTTTCTGCGAGTTCCAATTCACATATACGCGTTTTGCGCCGTTTTTGTAGCATTCATCCACGATCATCGCGATGAATTCCTCCTGCCCTACCGGGGCGCTCACAAAAACGGGCTGGCCCTTCTTCAGGGCGATGCCGGTCTTAACGATAAGTTCGGCGTAAGATTTTAAGATTGTTTTCTTCATTTTGTCTCCTCGCGATATACTTTAAGCATCGAATTGGAAACAAGGAAGAGAAAACGAACATGGATAACGAAGAGAAATCAAAGAGAATGAAGAAGCTATGGTTCATTTGGAACCTCGTCGAGGCGCTGCTGATGCTTGCCGCAGGCGTCCTCGCGATCGTATTCGGCGTCATGACCAAGCAAAGCGGATCCAATGACCCGAATCCCACCATCGAGACCACCGTCGCCGCGGTCATCGGGGCGTTCGTCATCCTAGACGGCATCCTGAGGATCATCATGGTCCTCGCCCACTACAAGCAAACCGAGCAATCCGTAATGCTCATCGGAGGATTCGAAATCACCGCCGGCATCGTGACGATCCTGTTCCACGACATATTCGTGCGGTTCCTCGTCACCTTCCTTTCGGTGTTCCTGCTCGTCATCGGGGCACTGATGCTCATCTTCTCGATCTACGCGATCGCCAAGCGCATCGGCAAGCTCTACATGCCGGTCTTAGAGATCATCTTCGGCGCATTGATGCTTGGCCTAGGCGTCGCGATCACCATCATGTATTACAACGGCGAGTCCAGCAATCAGATCGTCTTGATCGTCGTAGGCGTCATCATGGCCGCCTTCGGCATCACCCAGGCGATCATCGCGCTCGTGTCCTATAAGAAGAAAAACGTGGTCGAGAACGAAAACGAAATCGTCCCCGTAAGGACCGAGAAGCCCAAGAAGGAAAAGAAGCCCAAGAAAGCTCAGGAAGAGGAAGTCATCGACGTCGCCTCCAACGAGAGCAAGATCGAAACGATCGAGCTGAAGCCCGAGCAAATCGAAATGCAAGACACAGAAAAAGCCGAGTGACCCTCGGCTTTTTCATTTATTGGCTCTTCTTCGCGATCAATAGGTTCTCCATAAGCGCGAGCCTCGTAAGAAGCCCGACGCCTCCAGGAACCGGGGTCTGCAGCTTCACCGGAAGGTCCGGCTCAGCGTCGCCATGGAGCTTGCCATCCTCGCCGCGGTTGATCCCGACGTCGACGATATACGCGCTATCCCTATATTTATAAGAGGAATCCAGGAAATGCATGCGCCCGATCGCCACGATGATGAGGTCGGCATGCGCGATATAGAACGCCCTGTCTTCAGGGGTGGTCTTTGAATGGAGGACCGTGACGTTGCAATCCTTTGCGAGCAGCATATGCGCCATCGGCTTCCCGACGATGTTGCTCCTGCCTAGCACCACCGCGTTCTTCCCGCGGAAGGGGAACCCCTCATGGGCGAGGTAATCGCAGATTCCCTTTGGAGTGCAGGGCTCGAAGGTGGTCTCAGGATGGAACCCATCGACGTCCTTCAGCGGATTCACAGCTTTCTTGATGGTTTCTTCATCGATATGCTTCGGAAGCGGCAGCTGGACGATCAATCCATCAATCGAGGGGTCGTTATTGGCCTTATCGATCAATTCCAATAGTTCTTCTTGGCTTGCCGTAGGCGGCAATTTCCATAATTCGCTCAGGTATCCGAGTTCGGCGGAATCCTTAAGCTTCCCGCGGATATAGGCATCCGACGCAGGATTGTCATTGGCTTGGATGATGCAAAGCTTGGGAGGGTTCGCGAAAGAGGCGGCCTCATCGCGCAGCACGCCCTTGCGGTATTGGACAAATTCTTTAACGTTCATGCCATTCATCATAGCACGCGCCCAAAAATAAGGTAGACCCTCCCTCATCCTTTGTCCCATGGGGCGGCGCCCGAGCTAAACCAAACCCTTAGCTCGGGGTGCCCACCCCCGGTCAAGAGCAATATCGCTGATTTTGGCCACGTTTTGTCCTCATCTAGACACGAATCCATTGAGGACGTGTATGCGAATTTAGCCAAAAAGGACATAGTTTGACCGGTAGAGGACATACTGTGTCCGCAGGCGCGGCGGCCTGCCCCGACAGCTTGTGGGCAAGCTCGGGCAGGGGCCAGGGTAAGAAAAAAGCCCCCGAAGGGGCATTCATTGGTTGGGGATTAGGCAGCCGTTGAGGCTCCGCTTGCACTGACGGAGATAATCAAGGCTAAGAAGAGGAACAATACCGCGAA
>JAILKX010000182.1 GCA_024693415.1 Bacilli bacterium | reverse complement strand
TTGGTGATCTGGGTCCAGATGGCGACGATCTTCTTATGGCGTTCCTCTTTGGTGAGGTAGCCCTTGCGGTAGAACTTCTCGACTTCGTCGACCTGCTTATTGCCCTCGGAGACGAGGTCATACTTGCCGTCGACGTCGTTGATGTCGGAGATCGAGACGGTGACCGCGGAGACCATCGAGTAGCGGAAGCCCTGGTCCTTGATCTTGTCGAGGACCGCGGAGGTCTTCGAGGTGCCGTACTGGCGGAAGATCATGTCGATGAGAGGTCCGAGCTGCTTCTTGCCGATGGCGGATTTTAGCGGCAATGTCGCGATGTATTGGGCGATCGGGGTCGGCGCGTTATCGGAGGTATCGAGTTTCTTGCCGAGCCTCTCCGCCACTTCTTCGGGCGAGACGAACCAGGAGAGCATCTCCTCGGTGGAGGCGTCCGGTTTGTCGTTGATGTACTTGAAGTCGTCGGGGAAGACGTTGTTGAAGATGATCTTGCCGACGGAGGTGATGAGGTACTTCTTCTCGATGCCCGCGGGGAAGGCGCCTGCGGCGACTTCGTTCTCGAGCCATTCATCCTTGTGGATGACGCTTGCGGGGATCGCGATGCGGTTGTGGAGGGAGACGTGTCCGATCTCGTAGGCCATGCGGACCTCGTCGGTCGTGGCGAAGACCTTGCCCTCCATCGCGGCGAACTTCTCGTCGTCGTCGGCCATCTTGAGGAGCTCCTTGCGCTCGCCTTCGGCGACGTCGGTGGCTTCTTCGAGGGCCTCCTTGGCGCGGAGTTCCTTGGCGCGGTTAAGGAAGTCGGACTGCGATTCCTCGGTGGTGAGGTGGAAGTTGCCGAGGATCATGTCCTGAGACGGGATGACGATGGCTTTTCCATCCTTCGGGCCGAGGATGTTGTTGGATGCGAGCATCAGCTCGACGGCTTCCTGCTGGGCCGCTTTGCCTAGCGGGACGTGGACGGCCATCTGGTCGCCGTCGAAGTCGGCGTTGAAGCCAGGGCATACGAGCGGGTGGAGACGGATGGCGCGGCCATCGACGAGCTTCGGCTGGAAGGCCTGGATCGAAAGCCTGTGGAGGGTCGGGGCGCGGTTCAATAGGACCGGGTGCTCCGAGATGATCCTCTCGACGATGTCGAAGACGATCGGGTCGTAGCGGTCGATGATCTTATCGGCCGCCTTGTGGGCGGAGACGTACTTGTCGCGGATTAGGACCGCGGCGATGAAGGGACGGAGCAATTGGACCGCCATTTCGCGGGGCAATCCGCACTGATACATCCTGAGGTCCGGTCCGACCGCGATGACGGAACGACCGGAATAGTCGACGCGCTTGCCAAGCAAATTCTGGCGGAAGCGGCCCGGCTTGCCTTTTAGGCCAGCGGAGAGCGACTTCAGCGGACGGCCGGAGGGGCCGGTGACGGCTTTGCCGCGGCGGCCATTATCAATAAGCGCATCGACGGCTTCTTGCAACATACGCTTCTCGTTCATGAGGATGACGTAAGGAGCGGACATATCGATGAGCCTCTTCAGACGGGTGTTGCGGCTGATGACGCGGCGATAGAGATCGTTCAAGTCACTGGCAGCGAAGCGTCCGCCATCAAGGGCGAGCATCGGACGGAGATCGGGCGGGATGACCGGGATGACGTCGAGGACCATCCATTCCGGCTTCTGCTTGGAATCGCGGAAGGCGGAGATGACCTCGAGCCTCTTGGCTAATTTGAGGCGGCGCTGGGAGCTCGCGGTGCGCAGCTCTGCGCTGATCGCCTCGAACTCGGCGTCGAGGTCGACTTCGTGGAGCAGCCTCTTGATGGAGGCGGCGCCTTCGCCGAATTCGGCGTCGGTGTACTTCTTGATGAACTCAGCGGTGGTGAAGAAGTCGAAGGTCTCGACCGGATTCGCCATCCTGTTGATGAGCTCGGTCGCCCTTTCGTCGTCGATCGGGCTGTCGGCGAACCTGCCGGCGGCGCGGAGCGCCTGGATCTCCTCGGTGAATTTGACCCTGGCGACCGACTCGGAGAGGTAGTCCTTGTACTGGAGCTTTTCGCAGGTGCCGGCGTTAAGGACCACGTGGGCGTTGAAGTAGATGATGTCCTCGAGCTGCTTGGGGGTGATCTCAAGGACGAGGGACATGCGGGACGGGATGGATTTCAGGTACCAGATGTGGGAGCAGGGAGAGACGAGCTCGATGTGGCCCATCCTCTCGCGGCGGAACTCTTTGGAGATGACTTCGACGCCGCACTTCTCGCAGGTGATGCCCGAGTAGCGGATCTTCTTGTATTTGCCGCAATGGCACTCGTAGTCCTTGGCAGGACCGAAGATCTTCTCACAGAAGAGGCCGCCCATCTCCGGCTTCTGGCTGCGGTAGTTGATGGTTTCGGCGCGGGTAACTTCGCCGTGGCTCCAGGAACGGATGGTTTCTGGCGAGGCTAAGCCAACTTTGACGGCACCAAGGTCATTGATGTCGAAGGTGTCGTCGTGATGCCTATCGAATTCTCTTTCAGACATTGTTTCTTGCCTCCTTCATTAGTCGATCGGGTTCGTGGACGGGCCACGGCCGATGGATAGGCCCTCTTCCAAGGCGGAAGCGGCCTGCTCTTCCACGTCGACGGCGATCGCCGCGGCGGGGTCCACCACTTCCTCTTTCGGGGACATGGCGGAGCGGATGGAGCTGTTGACCTTGCGCTCCTCGATGAGGGCGGCCTTGGCCAAGGCATCCATATCGATCTCGTCGTCGTTCTTGTTGAGAAGGGTGACGTTCATGCCAAGGCCCTTAAGCTCTTTGGTGAAGACCTTGAAGGCTTCCGGCATCGACGGACGCGGGATCTCGTTGCCCTTGATGATCGCCTCGTATGCCTTGCGGCGGCCGACGCGGTCATCGGACTTGATGGTGAGCATTTCCTGGAGGGTATGGGCTGCGCCATAGGCTTCGAGGGCCCAAACCTCCATCTCGCCGAACCTCTGGCCGCCGTTCTGGGCTTTGCCGCCGAGCGGCTGCTGGGTGACGAGGGAGTAAGGTCCGACGGAGCGGGCGTGGATCTTGTCGGTGACGAGGTGGTGCAGCTTGAGCATGTAGGTGACGCCCACCATGACGCGCTGGTCGAAGCGCTCGCCGGTGCGGCCGTCGTAGAGCACGGACTTGCCGTCCTCCTTGATCCAGCCGAAGTCCTCCTTCTTCGAGGCGTCGCCGAGCATCCGGTGGATCTCGTCCTCGTGGATGCCGTCGAACACCGGCGTGGCGGCGTGGATGCCGAGCGCGCGGCAGGCGGCGCCGAGGTGCGTCTCGAACACCTGCCCGAGGTTCATTCGGGAGGGCACGCCCATCGGGTTGAGGACGATGTCGACCGGCTGGCCGTTCGGGAGGAACGGCATGTCGCAGTCCGGCAGGATGCGGGCGACGACGCCCTTGTTGCCGTGGCGGCCGGAAAGCTTGTCGCCGACGGAGAGGTTCTTCTTCTCGGCGATGTAGACCTTCACCTCGCGCACCTGCTCCCAGTCGGCCGGGCCGCCTTCGCGGATTTCGCGCAGGGCGTCCTCCTTCCGGGCGAGCGAGGCGTCGTAGCGCTGCTGGAACTCGTCGAGGACGGCCTGCACCTGCTCCTGCTTGGG
>JAILKX010000147.1 GCA_024693415.1 Bacilli bacterium | reverse complement strand
TCGAAGAAGCGGGCTCGCTCGAAGATGGAGTGGACTGGCTGCTGGTCGGATCGGTCAAGCCGCAGCCCGCGAGGGTGCTGAGGAGCAAACCGGAAGCCATAGTCAATAGAAACTTTGATTTCATTTTTTACTTTTCCCCTTTCATTAAACAGTTGCAGTAAAAATTGCGAAAAATATTATAGAAACGGAAAAATATTAATCAATAGCCAATATTGCTGAATCTTTATTACGAATCTAATTAGGAAACTATGCTTAATTAATTACGCTTCTGCCTCGGAAACCGCGAACGGATTGACGCGGTCGGTCGCAATTTTCAAAGGCGGCAATAGAACCGCGGCGATCACGATGGTGACCGAAGCCGTGACGAGGGCGCTAGGGAGGCTAGCGACCGCATAGGCCACCGCCCCTTCGAAGGTGAGCTCGGCGAAGAGCATCTTGAGCGGGATCTTGAGCGCGAACTCGGCCACGACGTTGATGAGCATCGCGATCGATCCGCTAGTTAAGGCGGCGCGCGCGTCGCCCGAGAATCTGAATCTGCTCAGGAAGAAGCCCGTGAGCAATAATGCGGCCAAGATCGGGGAGGCGATCGTCAGGGAAAGCGGCACCACCACTTTCCTGTCCCCCACCTCGATCGGCCCTAGGCTCAGATACATCCATAGGCTCACCCCGAACAAAGCGAAGAACAATAAGGATAGGCCGAGCAAGCTATATTGGAATCCCTTGGGCTTCTTGAAGGCAAGCCGGAAGAACAAGCCCGCCGCAAAGCCCAATATGAATTTGACGATGAAGGTCCTGATGAAGGTATCGGGCCCATAGAAGAAGAGGTCGTTGAGACCCATCCCGACCGAGCCCGCGATCCCGCCCACAAGCGGCCCGCAGAGCATCCCGGCCAAGACGCAGGCAAGATTGCCTAGGTGCACCTTGCTCGTCCCGAAAGGGATCGCGATGAAGGTGGCCCCGAACGTGAGCGCGATGAACATCGCGGCGATCGCCATCCGCCACACGAGATTGTCCCTGCTTCCGTTTTTCATCGCGCATAGTTATACCACATTTCATATTTATTACTACCGCCAATGCGTTTTTTCTTGCGCGCCCGTATGCATAAGAGTAACCTTAACCACGGCAAAAAAGCCAAGGAGGAACCACTATGAACATGAGGAACATCGCGATCATCGCCCACGTCGACCATGGCAAGACCACCCTCGTCAATTCCCTTTTGGCTTCTAGCGGCGCCTTCCGCGACAACGAGGCGATCCAGGACCGCGCGATGGACAGCAACCCCCAGGAAAGGGAGCGCGGCATCACGATCCTCGCCAAGACCACCTCGGTCATGTACAACGGCGTCAAGATCAACATCGTCGACACCCCGGGGCACGCCGATTTCGGCGGCGAGGTCGAGCGCATCATGCACATGGTGGACGGCTGCCTATTGTTGGTCGACGCCTTCGAAGGCACGATGCCCCAGACCCGCTTCGTGCTCAAGAACGCCCTCGAGAACCACATCAAGCCGATCGTCTGCATCAACAAGGTCGATCGCCCGAACGCCGACCCCGACAAGGCGGTCGACGAGGTGCTTGAGCTCATGATCCAGCTCGGCGCCCCCGATGAGTTCCTCGACTTCCCGATCGTCTACACGAGCGCCTTAAACGGCACTTCCTCTTTGTCCCCCGACCTATCGACCCAGAAGCCCGGCATGGAGCCGGTCTTCGAGACGATCGTGAGGGAGATCCCCGAGCCCAAATGCAAGCCGGAAGACCCCTTCCTCATGCAGCCGGCCCTCATCGACTACAACGATTTCGTCGGCCGCATCGGCATCGGCACGATCCGCGCCGGCAAGCTCCATGTCGGCGACACCATCAGCGACTACACCGACCCCAACACCTCGAAGGACTTCAAGGTCATGAAGCTCTACACCTTCCAGGGCCTCCGCAGGGTCGAGGCGACCGAGGTCGAATGCGGCGACATCTGCGCGATCGCCGGCATCAGCGCCCTGAACGTCGGCGACACCCTATGCGCCCCCAACTCCTACCGCGAGATGGAGCGCCTCAGGGTCGACGAGCCGACCCTGCAGATGGAATTCGGCACCAATAGCTCCCCGCTCCGCGGCCAGGATGGCAAATTCGTCACCGCCCGCGTGATCGAGGATAGGCTATTCGCCGAGGTCCAGCGCGACGTGAGCTTGCGCTACGCCCGCATCCCGAACACCGAGTCCTGGATCGTCTCAGGCCGCGGCGAATTGCACCTCTCGGTCTTAATCGAGACCATGAGGCGCGAAGGATATGAATTAGAGGTCGCCAAGCCCCACGTCATCATCAAGGAGATCGACGGGGTCAAATGCGAACCTTACGAAGACCTCCAGATCGACGTCCCCGACGAATTCGTCGGCGACATCATGGAGACCTTAGGCGCTAGGGGCGCGATCATGGACGACATGTCCGCCGCCAACGGCAGCACCCGCCTCACCTACGTGATCCCCTCGCGCGGATTGCTCGGCTTCGTCAACAACTTCCTGACCCTCACCAAGGGATACGGCATCATCAACCACACCTTCAAGGAATACCGCCCGATGTACGGCCACACCGTCGGCGAGCGCTCGATCGGGGTCCTTGTATCGGTCGACAAAGGACCGGCCACCCCCTACTCCATCGAGAAGGTCGAGGACCACGGCACGATGTTCATCGCCCCGGGCGCCGTCTGCTATGAGGGCATGATCGTCGGCGAGCACCGCTACCCGGTGGACCTCGCCGTCAACGTCACCGCCTTAAAGCCCCAGACCAACGTCAGAAGCTCCAACAAGGACCAGACCGTCGTCCTCAAATCCCCGCGGAAGATGACCCTTGAGGCCTGCCTCGACTACATCAATTCCGACGAGCTCGTCGAGATCACCCCGTCCACCTTCCGCATGAGGAAGAAGATCCTCGTGACCTCCGAGCGCAAGAAATGGGAAGCCAAGCAAAGGGCCGCCAAAGAAGGAGAATAAAGACAAAATAAGGGGCTGTTGAAAAACTCCCCCTTGAAAAAGCGCCAATTCTCATAGCGGAGTTGGCCTTTTCCTTTCTTGCCGGCCTAACCAAACCGCCCATGGGCCGATTCTTCCTTCGCCCGAACCGTGAAGGAACGGCCCTCAACATACGTAGTAAGTTGAAAAACCCGCCTGGTCAGGGTCCCTAGACTCGGCAGAATCGAAACGAACGAGAGCAAAAAGATGGCTGTTCATCGAGCAACATATGAAATATGTTGAAAAACTAAGCTTTCTGAGCATGGAAAAAGGGGCTGTTTTTCAAACCCGAAGGTTTTTCAACAGCCCCTTTTCTCTTAGGAAAACAAAAAACGGACGGAACGCTATGTTTCGTGAAGCACACAGCACTCCCCCAAGTGGCTATACATTATTAGAGAACTGTGTCGTCTATCAATCCACAGGCAACGCCAAGCAAAAAGGCGATTTCGTATAAGGCACTAGAGAGTGTCTATCGAAATCGCCTTCCCGTTTTTTTCAAAGTTCGAGCAGCTGATACCCGCGGACTCCGACGCCGAGCTTTTCCGCCGCTTCGACGGTGTGGATGCCGTGCCGCGACTCCATCCTTTCGATCAGGGCCTTCTTGCCGGGATCTTTGGAGGCGTAGACCGCGTCGACGCAGGCCTGGTCGAG
>JAILKX010000166.1 GCA_024693415.1 Bacilli bacterium | reverse complement strand
GGGGCCGGCCGATTTCACGACCTGGCGGTGTTCGTTGGTCATCCTGCGGATCTTGCCATAGGTCTCGCCGACGACGACATAGTCGGCGTTGGTGAGGGTGCCGTTTTGGACGAGCAGGGTCGCCTTCGGGCCGACGCCTTTATCGAGCTCCGCCTCGAGGACGGTGCCGATCGCGTAGCGGCTCGGGTTGGCTTTGAGGTCGAGCATCTCGGCCTTGAGCAGGATCATCTCGAGCAAATCGTCGATGCCAGTGCCTTTTTTCGCGCTGATCTCGACGACGATGACGTCGCCGCCATAGGCTTCGGAGATGACGTCGTGGGCCATGAGCTCCTCTTCGACGCGGCGCGGGTTCGCGCCCGGCTTATCCATCTTGTTGATGGCGACGATGATCGGGACCCCCGCCGCTTTCGCGTGATCGATCGCCTCGATCGTCTGCGGCATGACGCCGTCGTCGGCGGCGACCACCAACACGACAATGTCGGTGACCGAAGCGCCCCTTGCGCGCATCGCGGTGAAGGCCGCGTGCCCCGGGGTGTCGATGAAGGTGATCTTCTGGCCGTTGACTTCCTTCTGGTAGGCGCCGATCTCCTGGGAGATGCCGCCGGCCTCGGTGTCGACGATGTGGGAATTCCTGATCGCGTCGATGAGCGTGGTCTTGCCATGGTCGACGTGGCCCATGATGGTGACGACGGCGGGACGGGACTTCAGGTCCTTCTCGTCGTCGAAGATCTCGATGTCCTCGAAGTGGGCGGCGTCGACGACTTTCTCCTTGCGGAAGTCGTAGCCGAACTCGAGGCAGACCTCGCCGAGGCTATCGTCATCGAGCAATTGGTTGATGGTGACGGCCTTCCCCTGCATGAAGAGGAATTTGATGATCTCGGGGACCGGGACGTTGATGGCTTTGGATAATTCGCCGACCGAAAGCGGCTTGGTGTAGACGAAGACGCCGCCGTTGACTTTGGCGAAGTCCTTCTTCTTGCCAATGGGTCCGCTGGAGACGTTGGACACGCGGTTCTGCGGCCCATTGTTCCTCTTTTTGGACGAATTGTAGTTGTTCTTCTTCATGTATAGGCTCCTTTCCCGCTTATTGCGCTCCCTTTTCGAGGAACGCCTTCGCGGCTTTGCGGTCCAATATGCCGATGAAGGCGATCTCCTCATAGCCAAATGGCTGGCCGAGCTCCTTCTTGCTTTCGACAAGCTGGAGCTTGAGGCGATACTTCTCGGCGAATGACCGCACTTCCTTCTGCGTCGCTTCGCTGGCGTCAGCCGCTAGCAGCGCGAGGGACATGCTTTTGCCTTTGGCGAACGCGTTCTGCCCAAAGGCGATCTTCTTGGCCCTATTGAGGATGCCGAGGAACTGCTTCTGCGCTTCAGTCATGCAAAAGTGCCCCCTTCATCCTTTCATAGGCCGCTTCGCTCAGCCCGCCAAAGCGGTCGAAGCGATGCTTCTTGATGGCGAGCTCTATGGCCGCCAGGCTTTTTTCGATGTAGACGCCGCGTCCAGGCATATCCCCTGTTTCATCGAGGATAAGCTCGCCGGAACGCGGATCCTTTACGAGGCGGAAGAGATCGCCTTTCGGCATCTTCTTCCGGCTCGCGATATCAGTGCGCGGATTCTCGGTGAACATTATTTCCCGTCGTCGTCGTAGTACTGATCGTATTCGCTGTAATCGACATCGTCGTCGAGATCGTCGTAGGCGGCGTTCTCCTCGGCTTCGATTTCGTTGAGTTCTTCTTCGGTGTAGACCGGCATCGCGTTGACGGTGCTCGAGACGGTCGGGGCGACGTCGTGCTTGACCTCGTCCTCGGTGATCTTGCGCGGACGCTTCTTGGAGGTGGTGGCGCTCTTCTTGGAGGAGGAGGCGCTCAAGCCAGCCTCGAGGTCGGCCAAGGTGGTCGTGGTCTTGACGTCGGTGATGGCCGGGGTCTCTTCTTCCGCGGGCTCTTCGCTAGCGGCGGCAGCGGCAGCTGCTTCCTCTTCCGCCTTCTTGGCGGCTTCCTGCTGCTTGGCGAGCTCGACGGCGCGGAGGGCGGCCGCGGCGGGGTTGGTGGCTTCGAGCGGGAAGTCTTCGGGGCGCGCCGAGGCTTTCGGCGAGACCTTTTCGACCGGCTTCTCGGGGGCCGGGGCCTCTTCGGCTTCTTCTTCCGCTTTCTTCGCGGCCTCTTCGGCGGCGACGCGGGCGGCTTCCTCTTCGGCGAGGCGCTTGGCTTCCTCTTCGGCCGCTTTCTTCTTGGCGGCTTCTTCGGCGCGGCGGGCGGCCTCTTCTTCGGTCTTGCGGATCAAAGCGGCCCTTTCGGCGAGCTTCTTCTCCTCTTCGGCCTGGTGCTGGATGTCGGCGGCCGGGATGAACTCGACGCCGAGGGCGTTGGCCTTGGCCTCCTCGATGATCTCGAGCTTGTAGCCGGTAAGCTTGCCGGCGAGGTCGATGTTGGCGCGCGATTTGCCAAGTCCTAGCGGCAGGTCGCCATCGCGGATGACGACGGTCGCGGTCTTATCCTCTTCGTGGATGAGGACGCCGAGGGCCTGGACGGGACGGACCGATTCGAGGATGAATAGTCCGGCGTTATCGGAATAATTGACGACGTCGATCTTCTCTTTGCCCTTGCCATTGCCAAGCTGGGAGACGATTCTCTGGATGCGGGAACCGCCCTGGCCGATGCAGGCGCCGGTGGCGTCGATGTCTTCGTTGAGCGAGGCGACGGCGACTTTGGAGCGGACGCCGGCTTTGCGGGCGATCGCCTTGATGAGGACGGTGCCTTCGTAGATCTCGTGGATCTCTTCTTCGAATAGCCTCTTCAAGAAGCCTTCGCTGGAGCGGGTCGCCTGGATCTGCGGGCCCTTGTCGGGCTTGCCGTCGACGTTGGCGGTCCTGACTTCTTGGATATAGACCTTGATCTGGTCGCCGACGCGGAAGTATTCGTCGCCGATCAGCTCGTGGCGGGTGAGTTCGATGGAGGTGCGGCCGATCATGACGGTGACGTTGCGGTCATCGGCTTTCTCGACGGTGCCGACCATCATCTCGCCGATGTGGTCCTTATAGACTTTGTAGAGGGCGGTGCGCTCGGCTTCGGCGAGTTTGACGCGGAAGTTGGTGCGGATCGCCATCGCGGTGATCTTGGAGATGTCCTCGACGGGGCAGGGAATCGCGAACTCGTCGCCGATTTTGGGCTTCTTGCCGGAGATTTCCTTGGCATCCTCGGGGGAGATTTGGAGGTAGTCGTCCTCGATGTCGTCTTCCTTGACGACCTTCTTGATCTGGGCGAGGTCGACCTTTCCGGTCTCGGGGTCGACGTGGCAGGTCACGACGGCGTCGTCTCCGCCGCCGAGGAACTTGATGTAGGCGCGGACGATCGCTTCCTCGAGGGCGCCGATGACGGCCTCGTCGGAGAGGCCTTTGGTGTCGGCGACATCGCGGAGAGCGTCGACGAATTTGATGGTTTCAACTTGTTTCTTTGCCATTGTTTTGAATCCTTGATATGGATGGGTTTTTAGAATTCGATCGCGAGGCGGGCTTTGTCGATGTCGCCGCGCGGGAAGGAGATTTCCTTCTTCCTTGATTTGTCCTTGATGAGGAGGACCGCTTCTTCTTCCGATAGCTTAAGGAGGGTTCCTTCAAGGTAATTTTCCCCTTTGTAGGGATGGGTGAGATGGAGGTTCACGTAGCGCCCGAGGTATTGGTCGAGCTTTTCGAGGGCGATGCGCTTTTCGGCGCCGCTGCTCGAGACGTCGAGGGTATAGGCCCCTTCGATGGGGTCATGCTCGTCGAGGATGGGCGAGATCGCTTCGCTGACGCTAACGATATCGTCGAGCCCGATGGGTTCGCTCCTATCGACGACGATGGAGAGGGTGGCCTGCTTGCCCTGGCGGAAAGAGATTTCGTAGATCTCGTATCCGAGGTCGGCCAGAGGCTTTTCGAGCAGGTTCCGGATTTCGTTTTCGATGTCGGTCATTGATCCTCCTAATAGAAAGAGTGGACCGGAATCCACTCTTAAAGATTGTGTTTTCGCGGAACCGCTATCGGGATTTCCGCGCGGACATAATACACTAGAACCTTACCAAAGGTAAAGGGTTTTGTGCATTCGTCAACGAATCAGGCGTTCGCGGGGGCTTCGCCGTCGGCGGCGTCGATCGCATCGCGCACCGTCTCGATGATCGAGATGATCGCGTCGGTCTTATCC
>JAILKX010000144.1 GCA_024693415.1 Bacilli bacterium | reverse complement strand
AAATCCATATAAAGGAGAAACAAATCAATATGGAAAAAAATATTCGCATCGCGATCATCGGCGGCGGTCCCGCTGGCTTAAGCGCCGCCATGTACCTCGAGAAGAAAGGCTACGAGAACTACGTCATCTTCGAAAAGACCGATCACGTAGGCGGCAAATGCCACTCTCCGACGCACGACGGCAAGCGCTATGAGATGGGCGCCATCATGGGCGTTCCTTCCTACTATGCCGTCCACGACATCGAGGAATTCGCCGGCGTCACCCACGACGGACCGGCCCTCAACAGGAACTACAAGTATCCCGATGGCCGCCCCGACTACCGCTTCGACACCGAGTCGGCCCTCAAGAGCCCGTTCCGCTTCTTCATCCGCCACCCCGGCACCGCGCTCTCCCTCAAGAAGCTCGAGAAGCAGATCCACAAATTCGGCCGCATCCTCGAGACCAAGTACAAAGGATATGACATCTGCGGACATATCGGCGTCTCCGAAGGCCGTTACGAAGGCTTCGCCGTCACCCCGGGCAGGGAACCCGTCAAAGGCGAGAACCCGAACCTCAAGGACCTCGCGCTTCCGTTCAAGGAATTCCTCCGCATCAACAAAGTCCCGAAGGTCGCCGACGTCTGGATCCAGCCGTTCACCTCGTTCGGCTATGGCTACTTCGACGAGATCCCGGCCGCCTACGTCCTCAAATACCTCGACTTCCAGACCATGATGAACTTCGTCAAGGTCAACCTCTGGACCTGGAAAGACGGCACCCAGAGCATCTACGAAGCCCTCAATAAGCACCTCAAGCACCCCGCCCTGCTCAACTCCAACGTCGAGAAGGTCGTCCGCGGCGAGAAGGTCACCATCACCGTCAACGGCAAGGAAGAGGTCTTCGACAAGATCATCATCACCTGCCCGCTCCAGATCGGCGTCATCAACAACCCCTGGACCGTCTCCCTCGACTCCTGGCTCGACGTCAACGACGAGGAAAGGGCGCTCTTCTCCAAGATCGACTACGAAAGGTACGACACCCAGGCCTTCATCGTCGAGAAGGACAAATACCCCGACGTCTCCTACTACGTCGTCGACAACATGGTCCCCGAGAAGATGGGCCACGTCATGGTCTACTACCGCCGCTGGAAGGATGAGCCGAACCAGCCGATCGTCTCCTACGTGCTCCGTCACCATAAGACCGCCAATGGCGGCAAAGAGCTCGATTACGATGCCTGCAAGAAGATCGTCCATGAGGATATGGAAAAGCTCGGCGCCCCGATCGAGAAGAAGGATGGCAAGCCCAACGTCATCTACGAATTCCAGACCTACTACTTCCCCCACGTCTATTCCGAAGACTACGCCGCGGGGTGGTATGAGAAGGTCGAGGCGATGCAGGGCAAGAACAACACCTTCTACGCCGGCGAGATCATGTCCTTCGGCGACATGGATGAGACCTGCGAATACTCGCACGACCTCGTCGAGAGATTCTTCTGATCCCACACCAATCCCCAATAGGCGGGCCTTGCGCCCGCCTTTTCTATTGCCAAATCAAGGCCTCCCGTTATCATATCTTCCATGCTTAGAACCGTCTGGATGGACCACCTGAACCCCGATGCCGCCGAACTCCGCCAAGAGGTCTTCACCCTCGAGCAGGGCTTCAAGGAGGAAGAGGACGTCGACCAAATCGATTCCTGGGCCCATAACCTCACGATCTATGACGATGACATAGCCGTCGCCACCGCTAGGGTCTTCTTAGAGCAAGGCTCCACCTACCACGTAGGCAGGCTATGCGTGAAGCAAACCCACCGCTCCAAAGGCCTAGGCTCTTTGGCTTTAACCCTCTGCAAGGAAAAAGCCTTATCCCTAGGAGCAACCAAATTAAGGTTAGGCGCCCAATATGATAAGGCTGATTTCTATATCAAAAACGGCTATAAGGTGGAATCCCCCGACTATTTCGATGACGGAGGCTACCTCCACGTCTATATGTATATGGATCTCTAATCCCCCGGGCGGCGCCGGAGCCATAATGAAAGCAATGGCTCAGGGTGCCCACCCCGGTCAAGAGCAATATCGCCGTCATAGAGGACACCGAAAGTCCTCCTCCAACCATAAATCCAGTGGGGACGTGTATGCGAATTCGCGCAAAAACGCCCCTTATTTTATTGTGCCTGTGACGTAATTCGAATCGCTCACCCAGGCCGCCGACGTATCGGCGATCGAATAGACGGATCCGTCTTTGAAATCGGCCATGCTCAGGTCGATCGTCTGGGCGCCCCAGAATTCGTTTGACGAAGAGACTCGGGCGAAAACGAGGCAATCGTAGAGGGTGCGGTCGATTTTGATGGACCACGTAGAGCTGTTGCCCTTCGCCATTTTGGCGCCGGGGAAGTCGCCCGTCACCGAGGTGAGGGCGTAATTCCAGGCGAAGACGCTTGTCTCAGCGTTATCAGCCATCCACCAGGAGGCGGCTTCGAAGGAAATCGTGATATCGGCATCGCTAGGCTTTTCGTAGTTCATCAAGGCCTTGATGTTGAAGGCGCCGTAACCGCCGTTAGTGCCGATGTCATTGCAGGTATGGAAAAGGGCGCGCTCGAAATCGGTATTGGTGGCGGTCGGGTTCTTTTCGAAATATAAGGCGGCCGCGCCGGCGATCTGGGGGCTAGCGAAGCTTGTGCCGTTCCATCCGCCATCATAGAGGACGGTCTTACCCTGATCATTCACGTAATTGCAGGCGTTGAACATGTTCTCCGCCGGAGCGAAAACGTCGCAGAACTGGTATTTCGCTTCGGAATTCCTGGAGGATCCTGACCAGATGGAGGTCCTGCTCTTATCGGCTAAGCCCCCTGCCCCAATCACGTAATCCGAGGCAGACGGGTATGTGAATTCGTATGGTTTGTAGCCTCCGCCATTGCCGGCGGCGGAGCAGATGACGACGCCTTTGCCGTGGGCGTATCCGAGCGATTCGTTGAAGACCTTGGTCAAATCCGAGCCATCGTCGACGAGGTCGCCATCGTAATCGGAATAGCTGCCGATCGAGATCGTGATGGCGCAGGCGCCGTGATCAGCCGCATACTTGAACGCCTCGCAGATGGAACGCGGCTTCTTGTCGGTCTTAAGTAGCATCAGGTTCGCGTTCGGGGCAATGCCGACCGTCCCTTCGCCCGTCGCGGAGGCCGCGGCAACCGCTGCGCAGAAGGTCCCGTGGCTATCCCCATCGGTGATCTTGACCTTGTCTGCCCCCACTTCCGTCGTGACGGATCCGCCTTCATGATGAAAATAAGCGGACGTTCCTAGTACCTTGCTGGAGTCATCGGCAAACTTGAATTCGCTGTGGTCCACATCGAAGCCCGAATCGATGACCGCGATGGTTTGGCCGTCTCCCAAATAAGAGGCCCAAACGTCCTCGATATCGCCAACATATTGGAGATATGTTTGATTTTCGTACATGCTTTCCTTGGTCGGATCGACTTTCGGAGCCTCCTCTTCCGAAGAGGCCGAAGACGATGCGACGGGCGATGAATGCTCCGCCGAGGATGAAGCAGGGGCTGATTGCTCCGCCGAGGATTGTTCTATCGAGGATTGGGCCACCGAGCTTTCTGCAACGCTGGAAGACGCATTCGTGCCGCCGCAGGAAACGAGGGCCAATAAAGATAAAGATAGG
>JAILKX010000132.1 GCA_024693415.1 Bacilli bacterium | reverse complement strand
CTCATCGAGCTTGTGCTTGATGTCGTGGACCTTGGCATTGATGAGCTGGATGGATTGCTTGGATTCCTCAAATTGGCGTTGCTCGGCCAAAAGCACCGCTTCCATCGTTTGGATCTCTTGGCTTTTGCGGAGCCCGTGGATGAACTCAGTCCGCAAAACAAGGATCAAAATGGAGAAGATCATCGTTAAGCTTACGCCGATGCTGTATAGGGCGGAGGACTCTACGCTGAATTGGATCAGGAACGTTTTGCCGATGACGGTCACCAAAATCAAGACGAAGGATAAGACCAAAGTATGGGGCAGGTATTCCTTGCTTTCTTCCATATCCCTCTGCCGACCGAAAAAGAAGCCAAGGGGCAATTGGACCGCCAAGTGCACGAGATCGAAGATGAGCCCATTGATCGCATAATGTGCGTTGGGGATATAGTCCGAGCCGGTCCTTCCGATGATGATCTTCAGCAAGGTGTCCGTCCCGTCCGCCATTTCGCGGATGGCCAGGATGGTGATCCAGGTCAAAAGCAAAGGCGTCGGCCTGGCCTTAAAGAGCAAAAACATGGAAGCCAGGCGGTTGGCATAAATGGAAAACGTGGCGAACGTGCGCATAAGAATGTTGTCGTCGACGTTCATCCTCCAATAGCCTAGGCCAACGCAAACGGCAAACGAAATCGCGATGGCAAAGGCCAGGCGCAAGGGAAAATATTTGCGGCGCTCGAACTTCGAAAGGCAGAAGATGCCCGAGGCATAGACCTCAAGCAGGTTCAGGAGATATAACGGTACCCAATAGGTTTGGAAGATGCCGAGTTCGATGATCCAACGGACGATAATCATAGGGTTGAATGTCGAAGATACTCCATCACGCTGGAAAGGCGCGGCCTAGAAACCAAAAGCCTTTCCCCGTTTTTCAGGATGACGAAACGGTTTTCCAGGCCTTGAATTTCTTTTCGGGCCACCAAGTAGCACGAATTGATCCGCAGGAAATCCTCCGCGGGCAAGTCGGTCTCGGCTTGTTTCATGGCGATGCGCTTGCGGAAATCGCCGGAGGAAGTGTGGTAAATGACGGAATGGCCGCTGGTTTCGCAATAAAGAATGTTGCTGACCGGGATGATGAAGATGCCGTTTTGCCCCTCAAAACGGATGACAGGCTCGGAGTTGAGCTTCATCTTCGAGAAAGCACGGATCATCTTGATGCGGAACTCTTCGTAGATCAGCGGCTTCAAGATGTAATCAAGCGCCTCGACCTCATATCCTTCGATGGCGAATTGGCTGAGGGACGTCACGAAAATAATGGCGGTTTTGGGGTCGTTTTTTCGGATTTCGTGAGCAAGTTCCATCCCGGTTTGCCCCGGCATCATGATGTCGAGGAAAAGAATATCGAACTGGCCTTTGTATGTTTCGGCCATCTCGACGGCGGAGGAAAACCGCTCCGTGGTAAGCTGGAAGCCTTTCTCTTGGGCGAAACGGGATAGGAAATCGCTTAGGAGCTCTGCCTGGGGGGCGTCGTCCTCAACGATTGCGACACGAATGTTCGGCATGCGTCTATTTTATCGCCTATTTATAGCGCGTGAAAATATATCTTTATTTTTCCTGCCTGAGCGCAGGGAGAGCAAAATAGTCGAGGGCCGATGGCCCAACCTCGCCCCGGGCGCATCATTCGCACCAATTAGGTTGGGCCAATCATCCCGAAAACCCGAATCGATAGGTTCTAGGTTTTTTTCTTAAAATTCCGATAGAATGCTGGTTTTTTGGAAAGCGGACGCGGATACCGTCCAACACGGGGCGGGTCCATCATTTGAAATGATAGGCGAATCGGGCCGATGCATGCTATCTCAGATCGTGCATGGGCCGGAAGCCGCGCAAAGGAGCTGAAAAATAGCTCCTTTTTGTTTTTCATGAAATAACCGCGTCTGCCTGCCTTAAACAATGGGTCTATCTCAACATCGCCTTTTCGCGAATTGCCATGCGGGTAAATTATTTGCCGTTTATCATAAAAGAAATGGCTTTGAGGCGCTTATTCGATATGGTATTGGCATGAAAAAGCACGGAAAGACACTTTTGGCATCCATCGTGATGGCCGCTGCCGCAATCAGCGCCGGGTGCTCCCGCCCATCCGCCCCGTTTGAGTCCACCCCATTCAAAATGGGGGAGAAGGTGATTTCTTTCACCTCCAAGGAAGAAGATGGCGCCGTAAGCTGGACCTCCCATGGCTATGGCAACGGCGGCATGTTCCTTTCCAAATGGTCGCGTGACCGGGTCCGCTATGACAATGGGATCGGCTATCTTAGCGTCGCCGACATCGATGGCGTCAATTACGGCGCCGAGATCAGAACCAGGCAAGGCTACCTATATGGCTATTTCGGGGCCCGCATCAAAACCTTCAAGCATTCGGGCACCGTGCAGTCGGTCTTCACCTATAATGGCGGCCCCAATTACATCTGGGACGAAATCGACATCGAGATCCTTGGCAAGGACACCACAAAGGTCCAATTCAATTATTACCACGAAGGCGTCGGCGGACATGAATACATGTACAACCTTGGCTTCGACTCCAGCGAAGACTTCCATGACTATGGCTTCAAATGGGAGGAGAGCAAGATCACTTGGTACGTCGATTTCAAACCCGTATACGCTGCGGACGCCTCCCTTGGCCAATGGGGCAACTTCTTCATCAACGTCTGGGCCTCGAACTCCTCGGTGTTCGGCTGGACCGGCGCCTACTCGAAGACGGACACCCCGTTAGAGACGGCCTACGATTACATGTTCTATGCGCCACTCGCCTAACCGGCGTTGTGCTTTTGACGGCAGGACGAACCCCTACGTCCTGCTTTTTTGTCCTCTTGAATAAAACGGGGATGGACCCCGAAACCCCACGATTCCGGTTTGAAGCAAACGGGGACGACCCAAAGCCCAAACGCCTCAGCTCGGGTTTTTTCTCGACGGCAGGCTCGGTTAGGAGATCGTTTATCTGAACGAATAACTTTCCGGCCGCTGGCGCCCCTCTTTTTTATAAACCATTCGTTTCCGTTCACTAAAACGGGGATGCCTGAAATGCCATCCCCGTTCTATTCAAGTAAGCCTTTTTTCTGGCCGCAAAAGAAGCGCTTGCCTGAAAAGAAAAACTGGCATTTGCGCAAAAAAGAACCGCAGAACTCAAGGATGAGGCTGCGGTTCTTGATGGGATGTAGGATGTTTCGCTTAGCTTAATCGGGCGTTGGCGAGGGTCATGTTCCCATTGACGTGAGTCGCGGTTTCCGCGGCCCAGCAGGAGTTGATGAAGACGAGGATGCCATCGACGGCGCCTAAGGACGCATCGAGAGCGAAGGTGAAGGTGCGGGAAGCACCGGGACCGACGTTATATTGGGCGCGCTTGCTGCCTTCGTCGAACCAGTCGTAGGCGCTATCGGCGACGAGGTAGGAGACGAACTCCGCTCCGCCTTTTCCGACGCCGATGTTGAACTGGACGTTCTCAGCGCCGTTATTGGTGACCTCGAAGGCGAGCTGCGTCGCGCCGACGGGGGCGCCGGGGATGTTGCTATAGACGTTGGCGTAGGTGTTGTCATCGACCGACTCATAGGTGATCGTGCTCACCGCGCCGTCATTGACGCAGGTGTAGGGGCCCTGGTTGGCAAAGTCGAAATTGAAGGCATAAGCTTCGCTGGAGGAGGATTCCTGGCTGGACTCAGAGGACTCTTGGGACGAGGATTCGCTCGAGGAAGAAGGCTCTGCGCTTGAGGATTCCGAGGAAGAGGAGCTCGGGTTTTCCGAGACGAGCATCTTGTATCCGGAGAAGGAGACCGCGCCGGCATGCTTTTCCGCGGCGTCGAGGTAGATGGCGGAGTCGATCATGAACAAGAGGTTCACGGGCGTGCCTTCGAAGTTGATGATGGCCGTGCCCTTTTCGCCGGCTCCGATGTCGAATTTGGATCCTCCCCAATCCATGTCGGTATAGACCCCTGAACCATTCCAGGTGGCACCCGTGTTGATGGCCGTGATGTTGTTCGGGCCATGGGGGGTGGCGGCGTTGACGTCGGCTCTGACTTGGACCGGCGCATCGCCCTTGTTCTCGATTTCGAGCCTAAGCATTCCAGAGGAACGGTATTTCTCGGGGATGTTGACCGTGAGGTTGGCGTAAGAAGAGGGGAGGACGTCGGTGTAGGTGACGTCTAAGGCCTTCTTATCCGCGGAGACGTTGGTGGTGTAGACGGAATCCGCGGCGAGGACCTCGAAGTCAATGGGCGCGACCGCATCCCAATCGGAGCTCGGGGTGGAAGAGGCGCTGGAGGAGCTTTCCGGCTCCTTGTGGGTCTCTTTGGCATTGCCGGTGGCGGAGAACCATTGATAGGTCGCGTCAGGGGTCGGATTGGTGTCGTCATAATGGCCCATCCATCCTTCGGCGCGTCCGGAGCCGCACCAGAAGTTGGAGATGATGCGACCGGGGTGGGTCGGGATGTTGTCGGTGACGCGATAGACGGGTTTGTCGTCGACGAACCAGGTGATCTGGGTCTTTTCCCAACGGAAGCCATAGGTGTGGTATTCGAGGGAGGCGTCGAAGCCGAGGTCATACATGAATTCGTGTCCGCCTTGGCCGGAGGTGAAGTAGTTGAACTGGACCTTGGTCGTGTCTTTGCCAAGGAATTCGATGTCGATCTCGTCGTGCTTGCCCTCGGGGTTGTCGGGGTTGCGGGTGTCGCTTTCGCCGGTCGAGGGGTGGAGCTCTTCGCTGTCCCATTCACCGGTGTAGGTGAAGAAGGTGGAGGCGGTTCCCCCGGTTTTCGACGGCTTCATGCGGGTCGCGAAATCGCCATATCCATAGAAGGATTTGGAGCGGTATTCGCCGCCGGTGTAGGGGTATTCGCGGCCTTCCGCGTTCTTGCGGATGGAAAGGGCGAGTTCGCCGTTGGCCACTTTGGCGTTGGCGGCGCTCCATTCGACGTTGAAGGGGTCTCCGTTGCCGAAGCCGCTGGACGGGAAGAAGGCGCTGTAATCGCCAGAGAAATCGGCGACTTTCTTGATCGTCAGCGCTTTCGCGTCGATGTTGCTGGTCTGGCCCCTTCCACAGGCGGCCATGATCATCGCGGCAGGGATTAGAAGCAGGATGGGTGAAGCAAATTTCCTTTTCATGCATTTTCTCCTTTTTTGCTTTGTAGGCACATTATTCGTGCCCACCCATGCCATGAAAACGCTTTCATCATAACTGGAAGATAAATTACTCGATTTGTCACTTGAGGTCGAAGAAGACGATGCTGACGGTGAAGATGTTCCCGCTCGCGTCAAAGGAGACGGAGCCGTGATAGCGCTTCACGATCTCCTGGATGGAACGGGTCCCGAAGCCATGGTTGAAGGCGTCCCCTTTCGTGGTCAAAGGCAAGCCGCCTTCGAACGTGCGGTCACCTTCGAAATAGTTCGCGCATTCGACGCGGACGATGCCCGCGCCGGCTTTGATGCAACTTAGGTTGATGTAGCGTTTGGAGCTGTCCTCGATGTTTTTCGTGGCTTCGATGGCGTTGTCGAGGAGATTGCCGAAGAGGCAGAACACGTCGCCGACCTCCATGAAGTCGATCGCCGTGCCGTCGGCGGTTTTGGTGAGGGAGATGTGGTTGGAATCGCAGGCGAGGCTCTTCTCGATGAGGACGACGTCGAGGGTTTTGTTCCCCGTGTTGATGAGGGCGTCGTAGATGGCGATCGTCTCGTCGATGTCCTTCAAGGCGTCTTCTGGCAAGGCGTCTCCGACGATCTTGTTGACCCGGTGCTTCATGTCGTGGCATTTGATGTTGATCGCGTCGATCGTCTGTTGGGAGATCTTATATTGCTTCTCGCTTTGATCGAGGATGTGCTGAAGGTCGACGATGTCTTTGCGGAGCGAATCCGAGCGGCTGGTGGAGAAGATGAGGATGATGATCGATGCGTTGAGGAGCAGCGCCATCAAGTAACCGGTCAAGCGAAGAAGGAAGACCGAGTCGTTGGGCGAATCGTAGATGTCGGAGGAGACGCGGGCGAAATGGATGTCCTGGACCGAGGAGAGGACGGTCGAGATGAGGACCGTGAAGGCGGAGATGGCGATGACGCGCCTGGGGGCGGGGTTCTCCATCATCCGTTTGCGGGCTTGGGGGATCAAGAAGATGAAGCAAAGGACGGCCACGGCGATGAAGAAGCCGTAATAGACGGCCTTATAGGCGAGCTCGGGGAGGGAGAAACCGCCTTTGGAGAGGTAGGTGATGGAGGAATAGATGCTGATGAAGAGCTTATAGGACGAATTCTGGATGAGGTAGGCGAAGTCGCCGATTAGGAGCAAGCGGAAGGCATCGGTTTCGAAACACAGGCGCATATGGGCGAGGGCCAAGCCGAAAAGGACGACGTAGACGAATGAGCGCGGCAAAGAGGCGGACCCATAGGCATGATAGAAAATGGCGAGGGGGTAGGCGATGGCGATGATGGCGAGGAGGCCAAGGATCAGCCGCAAAAAGAAACGGCTGCGCTTCTTGGCGCCCCAGAAAAGGGGAAGCGCGAAAACATAATATTCGGCGATCCATTCCACGAGGGTCTCGAGGAAGGAGTGGATCGTGATGTCATAGAAGTTCATCTTTGCCCTTCTTATTTAAATAATAATGAGAGAGCCCCTCTAAAAACGCCTTTTTCTTGCCGCGGGAGAGGGGGATCGCCTCCGCCCCGACCAAGATTTCGTTCTGCTCGATGCCGCGGATGAAGGCGGGATTGACCAAATACGCGTTATGGCAGCGCAAGAACCCATGGGGGGCAAGCAATTTCTCGACTTTGCTCATCGTCCCCGTCTTTTCGATCGTTCCATCGACGAGGTGGTAGATGATGATGTGGGAGAGGATCTCCACATAGACGATCTTGTTGATGGCAACCCGTTCCATCCCGCCCGGGATCTTGAAGATGTAGTCATATTCCTCTTTTTGCGTATAGGAGGCGAGGGCCTTGCGGAAAACGAGGACGAACGACTCGTAGGTGACGGGCTTGACGAGGTAGCTGATCGCGTCGACCTCATACCCGTATTGGGCGTATTTGGCGAGATTGGTGACGAAGATGAGGGAACTCACCTTGTTCTTTTCGCGCAGGCGCCTCGCGGCGGTTAAGCCGTCGATGTCGGGGAGCTCAATGTCCATGAACACGACGTGAAAAGAGGAGTTGGGGTCATTGAGGAATGGGTTGGCGGAGATGAAGCGGGTGGTGATGAATTCCATCCCGCTCTCCTTTCCAAACCGCTCAATGTGGCCTAAAAGTCGCTGATAGGCGTCGTCGTCGTCTTCGATGATCGCAAGAGATTGTTTCATACGTCACCCCTTATGGTGAAACGGCCTTCTTATTATAACTATCTTGCGAAGAATAGACAAAGCCCGCATAAGCGGGCGTTTGCATGTTTATTTGTTTTCCTCTTTCGGCTTTGGCTTTTCGATTCCGGCTCGAATCACGAGGATCGCGCCGACGGTCAAGACGGCCGCGGAGAGGGCATAGAGGCCAATGATCACGAAGTAGTAGACGGGGAAGCCATCGCTGCCCAAGGTGGCGCCATGGGTGAATCCGTTCATCGCGTTGGAATTGGCGACGGTGTAGAGGATGTGGTCCATCGCGATCTTCGCGTAATGGGTGTTGGCCGGGAAGGAGAAGTTGTTGTAGGGGTTGCCGTATTGCGATAGCTGGGCATCTCCTCCGGCGCGGAGCATCTGCTCGGTATGCATATAGGAGTCGGCGCCGCAGGTGTAGTCGGTGACGGCGAAGCCATTGAAGTTCCACTCGCCGCGGAGGACCTCATTGATGAGCCGGTAATCGCCGCCTGCCCACGTCGATCCAATGCGGTTGAACGAGGTCATTGTCGCAAGGGCGATCGGGGTTTGCGCGGTTTTCAGCGTCGTGCCTTCGTAATAGCGGGTTTCGACGGTTCCACCTTCGAACACCATCTGGAAGGGTTTGAAGTAGATCTCGCGCATCGCCTGCTCATTGCTCCAGGTGGCGATCCCGTTTTGGTCGCGGTGGTCCTCCTGGTCATTGAGGGCGAAGTGCTTGACGAAGGAATACATGCCATCCTTCGCCGCGGCGGCGATGGCCTCGCGGCCCATCACGCCAGAGAGATAAGGGTCTTCGGAATAATATTCGAAGTTGCGTCCAGAGAATGGGGTGCGGTGGATGTTGACGCCCGGGCCGTACCATCCGGCGGCGAGGACTTTGTCGCGGAGGCCGTCTTGGGCGATTGCCTCGCCATGGGCGGCGGAGAGCTCTTTGTTCCAGGTGGCGGCGATCGTCACTTCGGCGGGATAGGCGATGGAGAAGGGCTCATGGGTGGCCATGAGGTTGAGGCCCATCGGGCCGTCGAGGTCGTGGGTCGCTGGTTTGGCGATGGCGACGCTCTTGCCGCTGGTGTAACCGGAGAGGTTGAGGATGTAGCCGACCTCATCGAGGGTCATCCTCTTGGTGAGTTCGTCCCAGTTGACGTCATCGAAATCCAAACCGCGGACGTCGATGAGCTCCATCGTGCCGGATTGGCCGAAATTAAACGGGGTCTGGGCGGCTTCTTGCTCAGAAATCGGGCTGTTGGCCGCTTCGGCGGTTCCCTTCTGAAGGAGTTTCTGGTAGATGGCTTGGCTGATCTCCTCTTGGAAGGTGTAGCCGTTGCGCTCGGAATACATGGACTCGAATTTGGCGTCTTGGTTGCCATGGGTCTTTGGGAAGGATCCGACCCAGTCGGCGCGAGTGAGGTATTTGTCGCGTTCGATGTAGTTGGCCGCGTCGAAGCGATTGGTGACTTCGGCGTCGGATTCGGAGCGGTCGAGCCTCTTGAAGTCCGCGCCCGGCTCATCGAAGGAGAGGGCTTCCACGAAGGCGGCGTCCCCATCGACATCTTGGCCGAGGTCTTTTAAGAAGTTATTGGTGGCCGCGTGGGCGTCTTGGGCGGCGCTGATGCGGTAATCGCCATCTTCGAGGATGAAGGTCTTGGCCGCGACGTCGTCATAGGACTTAAGCTCATCGATGCTGATTGTCACTTCGATCCGCTCGGAAGCGCCGGGGGCGAGGAGGGAGGTTTTCTCGAATCCGATGAGGGAGGTGGCGCTTTTTTCGATGTGGTTGGCTTTGTCGTAGGCGGTGTAGGGAGCGTTGAGGTAGATGCCGACAGCGTCTTTGCCAGCGATCGCGCCGACGTTTTTGACGGTCACGCTCGCGACCGCTTCCCCTTCTGCATTCAAGGGGGTCAACTGGAAGTCGCTCCACTCGAATTCGGTGTAGGAAAGGCCATATCCGAAGGGATAGAGGACTTCCGCGTCGTAATTGAAGTCGCCGGGATTGCCCTGGTTCATGACCTTATCGAAGTAACGGGTTTCGTAATACTTGTAACCGATGTAGATGCCTTCGTCATAGGAGACCCCATAGAAGGCGTTGTGGGCGGAATTGGTGTTGGAAAGATCCTGCAATTCGTTGCCATAGGCCAAGGCCGGTTTGCCGTTGACCGTGTACATGATGTCCCCGAAATTCTGCATCGAAGGGGCGGAGAAGTTGTCATAGAGGAAGGTGTCGACGAGGTGGCCGCTCGGGTTTTTCTTGCCCGAAAGGACATCGACGATCGAATTGGCGGTCTGCCCACCGCCGCCTGGGGCCCAGATCACGGATTTGATGTTCGGGTAATCGGCGACCCAGCCGAGCTCCATGGCGTTATTGGCATTTACGATGAGGACGACGTTGCTGAAATGGTCGTTGAGGTAGGAAAGGATGCCAAGCTCCACGGAATCGGGTTCGAGGTAATGCTTGCCTTTGTCTTCTTGAATTGAGGTGTGGCGGTGCATGCCGCGGGCAAGATCGCGGCCTTCGCCGCCGGTGCGGGCGAGGAAGAAGATCGGGGTCGTGTCTTTGGCGGAATCAAGGAGCCCTTCCTCGCTTTGCAAAACGGAGAGGGGGCATTCGTTGATGTTCCACGTCTCGACGCCATGGCCATAGTTGACCGAACCGACGCCGCGGACGTAGGAGGAGCCTTTGCCCGAGGAATAGAAATCCCAAAGCTTCTGATTCACCTCAAAGCCCTGGGCTTCGAAAGCTTGCTTCATGTTCACGTCGAGGCTGCCCGTGCCGCTGCCGGTCCCGCCGGCGAGGATGTCGGTGGAGGAATGGGAGAAGAGGCTGACCTTCCCTTTGGCTTGCAAAGGCAGGGAGTTCCCCTCGTTTTTCAAAAGGACATA
>JAILKX010000115.1 GCA_024693415.1 Bacilli bacterium | reverse complement strand
AGCTTCCGTGGGTGCCGATCGTCATCATCACCCATATCGCGATGAGGGAAGCGAAGACGAAAACCGATGCGTGGTACAAAGACGTGAACATCTCGTAGACGTCGATTTTGTTGTCGAGGAGCTTCTTGTATCGGAAAAAGCGGGCGAGCAGCGCCGCAAACAAACCTCCGCTTACGATGCTTTGCCCATACGCCCCGAATAAGGAGATCTGCTTCTTCATCTCGGTTACTGCGATGTTGATTTGGATTCGGGTGTTTTCATCGACCTCTCTGGATAACACGTAGAGCGCCTTGGCCTGAACGCCCGCGAAAGTTGAACTAAAGGCCATCACGAAGAATGATATAACGGAAATAAGGGCCAGCAATCGCGCGAAATCCCTAAACTGATTCGGCAAATCAGATACACGTCCCCACTCTTTTTCATCGTTTGGCGTTTCCTCACCGAGGATTTTGCTCACAGGGCAATGGAAATAATCGGCAAGCGCGTATACATATTTCGCGCTCGGCACTGCGGATCCGCATTCCCAGCGCGAAACCTGCTGCCTGGTTGTTCCGATGGCGGCGGCAAGGGCCTCTTGGGAAATGTCGGCCTCTTTCCTTAATTGGTAAATGTTTTCGCCGTAATTCATATGTATATATTAGAAAAGGAGAAAGGCAAAAGAAAGGCGACGGGAGAAGGTTCAACTTAAACGTTGCCAACTTCAACTGGTTTTTTCTCTTTGAGCAGCACGTATTTTTGCAACGGGAAAAGGACGACCATCTGAACGGTTCCGGCCGCCATCGCGGCGATCGTGGGCGCGATTCCCTCTGCGCCTACTGAGGTTAAACCATTTGCGATCACGCCTTGGAGCCAAGTCGTGAAGAATATGAGAAGCAGCAGGGAAATGATATAGAGGACGTAGTGCCACCACGGGGCATCCGACTTGAAGGTCTTTGATTTATTGATGAAATACCCGACCGTGTTGGCGATCAAATTGGATAAAAAGAAGGGGAGGATATAACCCCAATTCGAATGACCCTCCCCCATGGTTTGTTCCGAGAATACGGAAGAGAGGAACCCGGGAAGCGCGTCCGTCCACCCTTTCATCAGGAAGTAGAGGAGGTTCACTAGGGCCAATTGGATGATCGTTACCAAAAGCGAGACGATCAAAAATTTGATCGCCTGCCAAAGGGTTTTGATTCCCTTCTTGTTTGCCTTGTCATCGATTTTTTCTAAAAAGGATGACCCGTTGTTTTCTTCCATGACGATATTCTAAGGGATTGTAATTTATCCGCAATCGGCAGAAATAAGCCACCATCCATTGTTTTCGCTCCTGAAATAGAAGGTCGAATTCTCGTCGGAGATATGTGCGATTTAGTCTAGCGTAAATCAATCTTTGTTCTCTTTCCCTTTGAATTGAGTAGAATAACGCCGAGGAACCAATATGAAACTAGGCGTTGATATTTCCGTCGCTGATGAGTTGCAGCATCTGAACCCCAAATACATATATAAAGGAAAAGAGGTTGAACCTTTTGATTTCTTTGGCCACCACTCCAAGATCGCGGTCACGCGAATCCGCCTATGGCACAACCCGTATGATGATAACGGGAACCGCTTTGGCGGGGGAACAAATGACCTCCCGGCCTTCATCAGAATGGCGAAGAAGGCGCAGGAAAACGGAATGGGCGTTATGCTCGACTTCCATTACAGCGATTTCTATGTCGACCCGAGCCGTCAGCGCGTCCCGAGGGCGTGGGAAGGGCTGTCTTCCTATGCGGAAGTGGTCAAGGCGATGTATGAATACACCCTCAACACGTTGAAGACAATCAAGGAAAACGGCATCGACTTGGTTGCCATCCAGGTTGGAAATGAGATCAGCCATGGCATGCTTTGGCCTTATGGCGATCAGGAAAAGCAATTTAATGAGAAAGACGGCGGAGGCTTCAGGGGCCTGTGCGGCCTTCTCAAAGCCGGCATCAAGGCGTGTAACGAGGTGTTCCCCAATGCCAAAACCGTCATCCATCTCGAACATTCCGGTTCTTTCGATATGCAGCAATGGTATTTCGACAACATCCTTGCCGAAGGAGTGGAATTCGATGTGATCGGCGAATCATATTATCCGTATTGGCACGGTCCGTTTGCGATGTTTGAGGATTGCGTCACCCGCTTGAAGAAGAAATACGGGAAAGAGATTTGGGTCGTGGAGCTCGGTTATCAATATGAACCCACCAAGAACCCGAATTATAGCGAGGTCACCGACGCCAAGGAAGGAGACTTCATCATCGGCAACGTGAATGGCCGCATCCCGTTTGAGCAAAGCAAGCAAGGACAGGCCGATTATGTCGGCATGATGCTTCAGATCTGCAAAAGGATCGGAGTGGGTATGGTCTTCTATTGGGAGCCCACTTGGATCTATGTGCCCGGGAATGGCTGGGCCGACGATGCGGGGCAAATCTATTGCGGACTCACCCCGATGCCTGCGGACAACGCTTGGGTAACCGAGACATTCTTCGACCGCCAAGGAGAGGCGAATCCTGTGGTCGACGTCTTCACGCAGGACTACGTTGACTCTATCAAATAGTGAAATCCACGCGATACGTGTATGCGAATTCATGCCCGCAGGCTGTTCAGGCTGCGGGTTTTAAAATGGAAAAGCCCAGCGGTGAGCTGGGCCAGTGAATGCGGAAGGCGATTTATTCTTCTTCCTCTTCCGTTTCTTCCCTTTCGTCAGTGCCTTGGATGGCGGCGACGAGGGCACCGAGGAAGTAGAAGGGGTTCAGCAGGAACAAGCCTGCGATGATGTAAACGTTCGTCGGGGAGGTTCCTTCGCCGGTGACGACTTTCCTCTTCTGAAGGATGCTGAGGAAGAGTCCGGCGATCTGCACGACCATGAGGATGGCGACTCCGATGACGTTGGTGGTCATCGTGCGGGTCATCGCGTCAACGGTATATCCGAGGGCGGTGGCCATTCTCTGGGCGATGGTCGGGGTATTTAGGACGACGGTGTAGTAGATGACGAGGACCGCGAGGACGAGGGCTACGATGGCGTTGATGACGAAGCCGATCCTGTAGAGGAGGTGGGCCGGCCTCTTGTTTCTGATCCTGTCGTCTCCGGTGTGCTGGACAAGTCCAAGGAATCCGCCGATGACGTAGAAGAGGTTAGCGGTAAGAAGGCCTGCGACGATGAAGGTCATGGCGGGAACGACGCTGGTCTCGCCTTTCATGAGCTTGCCTCTTTGAATGACGGCGACTACGATTCCGCCGATGCTGAGGGTGAATTCAATCGCAAACGTAATCGCACCGATGAGCAGAAGCTGCTTCACGATTTCTTCGGTGCGGCCATAAGACGCGGCGATTTCGGCGATGGCGGTTGCATTGCCAAGCAACACGAGGTTGGCGATCAAGGCCGCTAGGCCAAGAACGGCGACGAGAATGTTGTAAATGAAGCCAAACGAATAAAGAACATGCGCTGGTTTTTTCATAGGATTTCCTCCGAGAACTTGCGCTCATGATAATACTTTTTGCGCGCGCCTGCCATACCTAGCACGCGAAGGAAAATTAAATTGATGCGCACGAGGGCAAAATTCGTTGACGCCGCGTGATAAAAAACATGAGGAAATCGCAAGAAATGCATTGACAGTGGACGATTGTGTTTTAATCTATTTAGCGTGTTTTTACCGCACGGCCGTCGGTAAAACCTATTCGGGAATTCGCGAATTGCGAATGCGCTTTGAAAGCCCCTTACTCACCCTCAGCATCCTCGGATGTTGTTTTCTTTTTTGGAGGTAATCATCATGTGTAAATTTATTTTCGTTACGGGCGGCGTGGTCTCAGGACTAGGCAAAGGAATCACCGCGGCATCGCTTGGCCGCCTATTGAAGGCACGCGGATTGAAGGTCGCTTCTCAGAAGCTCGACCCTTATATCAACGTCGATCCAGGAACCATGTCCCCTTATCAGCACGGCGAGGTTTTCGTGACCGAAGACGGCGCGGAGACCGACCTCGATTTAGGACACTATGAAAGGTTTATTAATGAGGATTTGAACCGTTTTTCGAATCTGACGACCGGAAAAGTGTACTGGAACGTCCTCAATAAAGAGAGGCGCGGAGAGTATCTTGGAAAGACCGTGCAGGTGATTCCGCACATCACGAACGAGATCAAGGAATTCATCTACAGTGCGGCGAATCATACGAATCCCGATGTATTGATCTGCGAGGTTGGCGGTACCGTCGGCGACATTGAGAGCCAACCGTTCTTGGAGGCGATCAGGCAGATCGGCCTTGAAGCGGGGCCGGGCAATGCTTTGTACATCCACGTCACGCTCATCCCATATTTGGAATGCAGCAAGGAACATAAAAGCAAACCGACCCAGCATTCGGTTAAGACGCTTCAGGGTCTCGGCATAAGACCGGACATCCTGGTGCTCCGTTGTAGCAAGAGGCTCGAGAAGGACACCTTCGATAAGCTTGCGCTTTTCTGCAACATCAAAAGGGGATGCATTATCGAGAACAGGACGATTCCTCGCCTCTATGAAGCGCCTTTGATGCTGGAAAAGCAACATATGGGCGACATCGTTTGCCGCGAACTAGGCCTGCAAGGACATAAGCCCGATCTTGCCAAATGGAAAGAGATGGTCGAGAAAATCAAGCATCTAGATAAAGTCGTCACGATTGGTTTGGTCGGAAAATACGTCAAGCTCCACGACGCTTATCTTTCGGTCGCGGAGGCTTTGGCCCACGCTGGTTATCAATATGGGGCGAAGGTCAAAATCAAATGGATCGACAGCGAGACCATCGAGCCCGATAACGTCGAGAGCAAATTGGATGGGTGCGACGGCATCATCGTGCCAGGCGGATTCGGAAGCCGCGGCATCGAGGGCATGATCACCACCGCCAAATATTGCCGCGAAACCAATCTCCCGTACCTTGGGATTTGCCTCGGCATGCAGATCGCCGTCATCGAATTCGCGAGGGACGTGTGTGGATTATCGGGCGCCCATTCCCGCGAGTTCGACCCCGAATCACCCTATAAGGTCATCGACTTCCTTCCGGATCAAAACGATGGGGTCAACAAGGGCGGCACATTGCGCCTTGGCCGTTATGAATGCCATCTCAAAGAAGGCACCAAAATCTTTGAGCAGTATCAGGAGCGCGTCATCGGCGAGAGGCACAGGCATCGCTATGAGTTCAATAACGACTTCCGCGACACGCTTCAAAAGAATGGGCTGATCATCAGCGGCACCTCGCCCGATGGCTATATTGTGGAGACCATCGAGACCGCAAACGATTACTTCGTCGGCGTGCAGTTCCACCCCGAATTCAAGTCCAGGCCACACAAGCCGCATCCGCTTTTCCTGGGCTTGGTCGCGCATGCGTTAAAGGTAAAATAACATACTCGTATAGCTCTTATTATTTGTCGGCGGCATCGTTATTTTCCTTTGGTAATTTTTGTGATTCATATGTGTTGACAATGACAAAAAGGGTTGTATGATTTTGCCGATCGAATAGAGGAGCGCTACAGAAAAGTAGCCTAGTCCCATCAGGCAAAAAGGGACTAAGCGAAAGGCAAGAGCGCCGAAACCCTCACCTTCGCCTAAAGGTGTTGAGTTGGGCCAAGTGGAAATACCTCTTGGACTCTCCTGAGCAAATCGCTCAGGTTGGCACTATTGATGCAAGCGGTCCTTCTGGGGCTCCGGTCGCATTGGTAAAACAAGCCATCGATCGGGCACAGGAGGTTTTCTTTTATGAGAACAAATTTTATGAGGCGCTTAGCCTTGGCCGCTGGAATTGCGGCGACGCTTGCATCCTGCGGTAGTGGAAGCACCGACAGCGACACCATTCGAATCGGGCTCGAATGCGCGTACATCCCGTTCAACTGGGTCGCGGAAGGGGAATCCGAGTACACCCTCCCCATCCAAAATCATTCGGGGTCCTTCGCGGACGGCTATGACGTCCAGATCGCGAAAAGGATATCCCAAGAGCTTGGGAGGAAGGTCGAGATCGTTCAAACCAAATGGGAGTCGCTCATCACCGACCTGCAGATGAATTCGATCGACGCAATCATCGCGGGCATGACCGAGACCGAAGAGAGGTCGAGGCAAATCTCCTTTACCAGCGAGTACTACCGCTCCGAGTTGGTCCTCGTGACTTCGGCCGATGTCGCATCAAGATACACCGACGCCGTGAGCGCGGATGATTTCCGCGCCCTCGTGAACGGGCAGAACATCGTCTCCCAAGTGGCGACCGTCACCAACGACGTCATCGATACTTTCGCCACGGATTATGGGGCGAACCACGTTACCCCGGTTGCGACTTTCGCCCTCGCCGCGCAGGATGTCGTGAATGGCTCGGCCTTCGCGATGACCGCCGAACTTCCGGTCGCGAATTCGATCGTCGGCAAACTCGGATCGCTAGGAATCGTCCACTTCAATCAGGAGATCCTTGGCGAGGCGCAGAGCGAATTAGGCGTGAGCGTCGGCGTCCGCAAAAACGACGACGCCCTCCTTTCCGACATCAATTCCGTTTTAGCCAAAATCGGCCAAAGCGAGCGCGAGGAACTCATGACTGCCTCGGTCGCTAGGTCAGGAGGCGCGGAATGAACCTCGGGGAGGACCTCTCCCGCCTTCTTTCGAATTACTGGAGCCAATTCCTATTGGGCCTTGCCGGCACCTTGATCCTCTCGATCGTCGGCACCGGCGTAGGCCTATTCCTAGGCATTTTCCTGGCGTTAGGGAAGCGGTGGAACGTCAAAACAAGCGACCCCTTATTCATTAAAGGGCTGAAATACGTCGTCAAAGGACTGTCGATTGCGTATTCGGCCGTGGTGCGCGGAACCCCGATGATGGTGCAGGCGCTTCTGTTCAAATACGGCTGCATGGCCTTGGGCTTGAACTGGAATAACGTCGCTCCTGGGATCGATGTCTTCAACGGCTGGATGATCGCGGGCTTGATCGTCATCACACTGAACACGACCGCTTATATGGGCGAAGTGGTGGCGTCTGGGCTTAATGGGGTCGAAAAAGGGCAGGAAGAAGGGGCAAGGTCTTTGGGATTATCCTCTTCCCAGTCTTTGTGGTCGGTGATTCTGCCGCAGGCGCTCCATAATGCCATCCCGACGATCGGGAACGAATG
Source organism: Bacilli bacterium (assembly GCA_024693415.1). The sequence goes on along the minus strand of JAILKX010000115.1, from coordinate 887 downwards.
GATTGTCAACATCAAAGATTCCTCGGTCTTGAATGTCATCGGAGTGGCTGAGCTTTATTTCGCCGCCTATAACGCGGCCAACGATTCCTATGCCTTCATGGCGGCTTATCTCATCATCGCCGTGATCTACCTGATCCTCACGATGCTCAGCAACCTTGCGCTGAAGCTCATCGGGGTGAAGCTAGAGGGGAAAGCGATCTTCGGATTCCGTAAAAGGAGGGTGGCTGCATGAGCATCTTAGAAGTCAGGAACCTGCGGAAATCATTCGACGGCGAAGGCGTTTTGAATGATGTCTCCTTCGATTTGGATAAAGGAGAATGCCTCGTGATCTTAGGCAACTCCGGCTCAGGTAAGTCAACTTGCCTGCGCTGCATCAACCTGCTGGAGAGGCCCGATGGAGGGGAGATTATCTTCGATGGCGAAAACATCTTGGCGAAGGGGACAAACGAAAACAGAGTGCGTTCCCGCATCAACATGGTGTTCCAATCCTTTAACCTGTTCGCGAACATGAACGTCCTCAACAATTGCATGCTGGCGCAGCGAAAGGTTCTGAAAAGGAGTAAGGCGGAAGCTAGGCGTATCGCCATGGCCAATCTTGAGAAGGTTGGGATGCTGGACAAGGCCGAAGCGTTCCCCTCCTCTTTGTCGGGCGGCCAAAAGCAGAGGGTCGCCATCGCTAGGTCCTTATGCATGGACCCAGAGATATTGCTCTTCGATGAGCCGACAAGCGCCCTCGACCCCATGATGGTGGCCGAGGTCTGCAACGTCATGGCCTCTCTTCGAAAGGAAGGCGTGACGATGATCCTCGTCACCCATCAGATCGAATTCGCGAAGAAGATCTCCAGCAAGACGCTCTTCCTTTCCAAAGGGGAAGTCGATTGCCTTGG
>JAILKX010000089.1 GCA_024693415.1 Bacilli bacterium | reverse complement strand
CGCGAAATTTGTTTGTTCTTTGTTCGGAGGGTGCTATAATCCTTTCGCTGCATCCTTAGCCAAGCGGTAAGGCCAGTGACTGCAACTCACTTATCGTCGGTTCGATTCCGGCAGGATGCTCCAAAATTGGTAGTTGTTTATCATCGATAAACGGACTATATTATGCAAGCCGCAACTTTGCGGCAGCGCGCGCCGGTAGCTCAACTGGATAGAGTACCAGACTACGAATCTGGGGGTTGCGGGTTCGAGTCCTGCCCGGCGCGCCAAACACTGATAACGAAGCCTCGACGATTGCGTTGAGGCTTTTGCTTTATCCAATGGTTTTTTCGACCCATCCTTACCTTTCCCGATTCCGAAATATCAGTAAATTGGTATTACCGAAATACCGCTTCCCAAATTATTGAAACGCATGCACGCCTAGAGTAATATGTGTTTATCGGTAAGGAATTACCGAATTATTGATACCATCGAAAACCAGTGGAACATTGTGAAAAGCAGCGGTTCCGCCAGGCGGTAAGAAAGGAAACCAAGATGGAAAAGAAAGAACTGACTCCGAAGGAAATCGCGGAAAAGGAAGTCAACGAGCTCGTAGAGAAAGGTCTCAAGGCCCTCGATGATTTCGCCGAATTCGATCAGGAGAAGATCGACTACATCGTCGCCAAGATGTCGGTCGCCGGGCTCGATCAGCATGGCATCCTCGCCAAAGCGGCGATCGAAGAGACCCATCGCGGCGTATTCGAGGACAAGGCGACCAAGAACCTCTTCGCCTGCGAATACGTGGTCAACGCGATGCGCCACACCAAGACCGTCGGCATCATCTCCGAGGATCCGGTCACCGGCATCACCGAGATCGCCGAGCCGGTCGGCGTTGTCGCCGGCATCACCCCGGTCACCAACCCGACCTCGACCGTCATCTTCAAATCCCTCATCTCGATCAAGACGCGCAACCCGATCATCTTCGCCTTCCACCCGAACGCGCAGCAGTGCTCCAAGCAAGCGGCGCAGGTGATGCTTGAGGCCGCCGTCTCCGCCGGCGCCCCCGCAAACTGCATCCAATGGATCGAACATCCCTCGATGGATGCCACGAGCGCCCTCATGAACCATCCAGGCGTCGCCACGATCCTCGCCACCGGCGGCAACGCCATGGTCAAAGCCGCCTATTCCTGCGGCAAACCCGCCCTCGGCGTCGGGGCCGGCAACGTCCCGTGCTACGTCGACGAATCGGCCGACATCGAGCGCTCGGTCAATGACATCGTCCTCTCTAAGGCCTTCGATAACGGCATGATCTGCGCCTCCGAATCCGCGATCTTCGTCCACGAGGCCGCCTATAAGCAAGTGGTGGACACCCTCAAGAGGTACCGCGTCTATTTCGCGAGCGAAAAAGAGACCAGGATGCTTGAGAAATACATGTTCGGGGTCGAAAAGGGCGAGGAGGGCGTCGCAAATGCGAAACTCAACGCCGCCGTCGCCGGCATGTCGGCCAAGAACATCGCCAAGAACTCCGGCTTCGAGATCCCCGAAGGCTGCCAGATCATCGCGGTCAAGACCGAGAAGGTCGGGCCGGAAGAGCCGATGTCGCGCGAAAAGCTCTCCCCCGTCCTCGCCGTCTACAAAGTCAAAGACGCCGATGAGGGCTTCGCCATGTGCGAGCAGATGCTCGAATTCGGCGGGCTCGGCCATTCGGCGGCGATCCACTGCAAAGAGCAGGCGATGTCGGATGCCTTCGGCGACAAAGTCAAGGCGATCCGCATCATCTGGAACTCCCCCTCGACCTTCGGCGGAATCGGCAACGTCTACAACTCGTTCCTGCCTTCGCTCACCCTCGGCTGCGGCTCCTATGGCCATAACTCGGTCGCCGGAAACGTCTCGGCCATCAACCTGTTGAACATCAAGCGCGTCGGCAAAAGGAGAAATACCATGCAGTGGTTCAAAGTGCCCCAAAAGATCTATTTCGAGCGCAACTCGATCCAATACCTCCGCTCGGCCAAGGACGTCGGCAAGGTCTTCATCGTCACCGATCACGCGATGGTCGAGCTCGGCTTCCTCAAGAAGGTCGTCGATGAGCTCACCCAGCGCCGCAACCCGGTCACCTATCAGCTCTTCGCCGAGGTCGAACCCGATCCCGATATCACGACCGTCCGCCGCGGCGTCGAGCTCATGAAGGAATTCAAGCCCGACACCATCATCGCCCTCGGCGGCGGATCCCCGATGGATGCCGCCAAGGCCATGTGGATCTTCTATGAGCATCCCGAGGTCGACTTCGATGATCTGAAGCAGAAGTTCATGGACATCCGCAAGCGCGCCTTCAAATACCCTGAGCTCGGCCGCAAGAGCAAGCTGATCTGCATCCCGACCACTTCGGGCACCGGATCGGAAGTCTCGCCCTTCGCCGTCATCTCCGACAAGAAGAACTTCAAGAAGTACCCGCTCACCGACTATTCGCTCACCCCGTCCATCGCGATCGTCGATCCCGAATTCACCACCAAGATCCCGCCGCGCTCGACCGCCTATACCGGCATGGACGTCTTGACCCACGCGATCGAGGCCTACACCTCGGTCATGGCGAGCGACTACACCGACGGCCTCGCCCTCCAGGCGATCAAGCTCGTCTTCGAATACCTCCCCCGCGCCGTCAAGGATGGCACCCATGACCTCAAGGCCCGCGAGAAGATGCATAACGCCGCGACCATCGCCGGCATGGCATTCGCCAATGCCTTCCTCGGCCTCGTCCATTCGCTCGCCCACAAGATCGGCGCCGAATACCATACCGTCCACGGCCAGACCTGCGCGATCTTGCTGCCGCACGTCATCCGCTATAACGGCACCCAGCCGACCAAACTCGCCCTGTGGCCGAAATATGAGTCTTATGAGTGCGACGCCAAGTACATGGAGATCCTTAGGACCCTTGGCATCGCCTGCGAAAAGAAGGAAGACGCCGGCAATATCCTCGCCGACGCCGTGATGAGCCTCGGCAAAGAGATCGGCATCGACATGAACTTCTGCTCGGCCATCCCCGATGAGGAGACCTATAACAAGAACCTTGAGGAGCTCGCCTACCTCGCCTATGAGGACCAGTGCACCCCAGCCAACCCCAGGGAACCGATGATCGAGGACATGATCCAGATCATGAAGGACGCCTACAAGGGGAACTGAGACGATGGAAAAGAAGCTTGTAGTGGCGACTTGCGTCGGCTCCGCCTGCCATATCAGGGGAAGTCGCGAGGTCGTCGAAGCCATGCGCAAGGAACTCTCTTCCCGCGGCTTGGAGGAAAGGGTTGAGATCAAGCCCGCCTTCTGCCTTGGGCGCTGCGGCGCCAAAGAGGATGGCATCACGGTCTTAGTGGGGGAAGAGATCGTAGAAGGAGTCACCGTGACTGACGTCAGGCGGCTCTTCGACGAGAAGATCGTTCCCTTGGCCAGGGCCTAAAGACGATTCGATGGGGGCGAGGCGTATGATGACGCCTCGCCCTTTCTTTGCATTTTGGTGGGCTTTCGATTGCGATTCGCGCTTTATCTTAGCGGTTTTAAGAATTTCGGCATGCATTTCTCGCTAAAGCGAGTGGATAATGGATATAATGGAGCACCGCGAAGCGCAAAGCCGATTCGCGCCATACCTCGGAGGAACGATATATGATCCAAAGCAAATTCGACACGCTGGTACAGCAACTCAAATCTCGCGTTCTCTGCGAGGTGGCGAAAGACTATTGGGATGGGACGCTCGAAGAGAAGCGCCACTTCATCCCCAAGATGATCTCACCGGGCCCGAAATCCACCATGCGCTGCTGTATTTACAAGGAGAGGGCGATCGTCGAGGACCGCGTCCACCTCGCCTTAGGCGGCGATAAAAACAACCCGAACCTCCTCGAGGTCATCGAGGCGGCCTGCGACCAGTGCCCGCTCGGCGGCATCACCGTCACCGATATGTGCCGCGGTTGCTTGGCCCATCGCTGCGAGCAGGCGTGCCGCGTCGGCGCGATCTCGTTCGGACCCGACCTCCGCTGCATCATCAACAAGGATAAGTGCGTCAACTGCGGCATGTGCATGAAGGCCTGCCAGTTCAACGCGATCATCAACAGGCGCCGCCCCTGCGAGCAGGCCTGCAAGATCAACGCGATCCACCCCCGCGAGGACGGCATCACCGAAATCGATGAGGAGAAGTGCGTCCGCTGCGGCCAGTGCTCCTATGCCTGCCCCTTCGGCGCCATCATGGACAAATCGTTCATCACAAAGTGCATCGACATCCTCAAAGGCAGCGAGAACAACACCAAATACAAGACCTATATCATCGTCGCCCCCTCGATCTCGAGCCAGTTCCATTACGCGAAGCTCGGCCAGGTCGTGACCGGGATGAAGCGGCTTGGCTTCTCCGACGTCATCGAGGCGGCGCTAGGCGCCGACCTCGTCGCCTATAACGAAGCCGGCGACCTCGCCGAAGAAGGCTCCTGCACCTCGAGCTGCTGCCCGGCCTTCGTCGAATACGTGAGGAAAGCCTTCCCGACCCTCAAGGACAAGGTCTCGAAGAACCTCTCGCCGATGGCGGCCATCGCAAGATACCTGAAATCCATCGACCCCACCTGCAAAAACGTCTTCGTCGGACCCTGCATCGCCAAGAAGATGGAGATGTTCCGAGAGGACAGCGCACCCTTCGTCGACTGCGTCATCACCTTCGAAGAGCTTGAAGCCTTGATCGACTCCCGCGGGATCGAGCTCCCCACCCTTGAGGAGACCCCGCTCGACAACGCTTCCTACTTCGGCCGCATCTTCGCCCGCTCCGGCGGATTGTCCGATGCGGTGGAGCAGGCGCTCAAGGAAAGGGAAAGCGACTTCAAGGTCCAGCCGGTTAAGGCGAGCGGCCTCGATCAATGCAAGATGGCCCTCACCCAGATGAAGACGGGACGCCTGCAGGGCAACTTCATCGAAGGCATGGCCTGCCCCGGCGGCTGCATCGGCGGCCCCGCCTGCTTGACCCACGAGGTCAGGGACGCGGCCACCGTCGACAAGTACGGCCATGAATCGAGCGAGACCACCATCAAGGGCGCGATCGATTCCATCATGGCCGATGCCAAGATCGCCTCGAACGCCGATCTCGTCAGCAAGTAATAGGATCCTCCATACGGGAATGAGCGACCTGCCGTTCCCTTTTTATATATCAAATATTAAAGGACGCGCGCGTGCGCGCGAGAAAACCAAATCCGTGCGACCCATGTATGCGAATTCGCTTTGCGCGGCGCTTTCCATGAGACGGATGCAATTAAGCGATTTCCGCCGAATATCGATACACGTCCCCCACGCTTTTGCTGAATCGGGCTTTTTCCCTTCGACTAAAGGCATCCTTTTGATCGGAAGCGTTATCCGTGCAACGATGGATTTCCCATTATCAGAGTTTATGGGCAAAAAGTGCCTTTTAGCCCATTTATTTCATTAATGAAATACTTTGGTGGTCTCATCGACACCGATGGGAGTAGAATAGAATCACCCATAAGTAATGTCCCTTGAAAGAGCCTAATCGCATTTTGAACTCGGTGGATGGGTTTTATGCGGCTTGGCCCCGATGGGGTGAAAAGGAGTTCTATGGAAGAAAAACGCTTTTACAAGGAAAGCTATGACGTGATCGTCATCGGCGGGGCGCTTGCAGGTCTTTCCTGCGCCATGAAGCTCGCGAGCGAGGGCATGGATGTCCTCGTCCTCGAGAAGCACAACCTCCCCGGCGGCATCGCGACGAGCTTTGTCAGGAACGGCATCGAGATGGAGGCGACCCTCCATGAGATGATGTCGATCGGCCCGGAGGACAAGCCCCTCTACATCCGCGAATACCTCGACCAGATGAAGGTCGCCGTCAGGTGGCTCAGGGTCCCCGAAAATTACACGATCTATTCGCCGAAGGACAATCTGAACCTTACCCTTCACCCCGGCCTCGACGACGATGGCTACTTCGTCGCCGCCAAGGAGATCGAGAAGGAATTCCCCGGCAACCTCGAGAAGGTCAACAAGCTTCTCATGATCTGCAAGAAGGTCTATGAATCCACCCTCTACCTCAATGACCACACCCTCAGCAAGCCGCAGCTATTGATGCAGCACCCAGAGCTCGTCAAGACCGCCGGATACAGCACGGTTGAGATCATGGATTGGCTCGGCATCCCGAAGATCGTCCAGACCGTCCTCTCCGCCTATTACGTCTACGTCGGGCAGCCTTTGTCCACCTTGCCCTTCACGATCTATTCCTTCCTCATGGCCGACTATTTCCTCGGCGGCAGCTTCGTCGCCAGAGGCTTCTCCCATGAGCTCGCCCTCTCGATGGCCGAAAGATGCTCCGAGCTCGGCGTCCAGGTCGAATTCGCCCAGACCGTCGAGAAGATCCTCGTCAAGGACCGCCGCGTCTATGGCGTAAGGACCGCCAAAGGCGACGAGATCCATTGCAAATACGTGGTCTCCGCCCCTTATCCCGACACCGTCTATTCCAAGATGATTGAGCCGGCATCCGAAGTCCCGCCCGAGGCGATCAAGCTCTTCCACGCCAGGAAGGTCTCCGTCTCCTGCTTCTCGGTCGTCATGGTCCTCGACAAGACCCCGGAGGAGCTCAACATCTCCGGCTACAACGTCTTCTCTTCCGATATCCCATACGACACCGACGAATTCTGGGCGCAGGGAAAGAACCTCGGCGGATGGAGCAACCTCTCCACGATCTGCCTGAACTTCGCTAACCCCGACTGCGTCCCCGCCGGCATGACCTCGCTATCGACCACCGTCCTGCCCTTGTCCGAATCCTTCTTCGGCGTGACCGCCGACGATTACTTCGAGGTCAAGAGGAAGGTCGCCAAGGAGATGATCGACAAGGTCAGCGAATACCTCGGCGTGAATCTGCTCGACCACATCGTCGAGATCGAGATCGAGACCCCGGTCACCGAAAGCCATTACTGCGGCCAATACCTCGGCTGCGTCTATGGATATCAGCATTGCATGGACGACTCGATCGTCGCCCGTCTCGACGCCTATCCGAAGGAGCATTACATCGGCGGGCTCACCTGGGCGAGCAGCGCCGCCCTCACCGGCAACGGCATGGCCTGCAACATCAATAACGGCAGGATCGCCGCGAAAGTCGTCCTGACCTGGAAAGAGGAGGGCAAATAACCATGGCAAAGAACGATAAGATCAAGATCAGCGTCCACGGCTTCTTCAAGGACGCCTTAGGATCGAGCCGCGTCACCGCGCGTCGCAACAAACTCATCAAGGAAGCCTCCGACAAAGTCGACTACAAAGACCCGATCAAGGACCTCGTGAACGAACTTCACCCCGAGCTCACCCATGTCAAGGTGATCGATGTCGAGGATGTCTCGCCAACCGCGAGAAAATTCCGCTTCGCCGCCGATGAAGGCGACGTCCTCCCGCCGTTCCAGTGCGGGCAATACGCCTCGATCGAAGTCGAGATCGACGGCACCAAAACCAACCGTCCCTATTCGATTTCTAGCGCTCCCTACGAAGCGCGCCAAGGCGATAAGAGCTTCTTCGAATTAACGATCAGGAACGGCCGCCCCGAGACCGGCTACGTCTCCAATTGGATGTACGCAAACGTCAAAGTCGGCGACAAGTTCATTGCCCGCCTCCCGTTTGGTCAGTTCTATTATGAGCCACTCAGGGATGCCAAGAAGATCGTTGCCCTCGCCGGCGGATCTGGCATCACCCCCTTCCTTTCGATGGCGAGGGAAATCAACCACGGCAAGCTCGACGCCGAGCTCACGATCCTCTATGGCTCCGTCTCCTCGAAGGACATCATCCTCGAGAAGGAACTCGAGAAAGAGCAGTCCGACAAGGTGAGGTTCATCAATGTCATCTCCGGCGAAGAGGATTACAAAGGCGAAAAAGGCTTCCTCTCGAGCGACATCATCAAGAAGTATTCCGAGGGCGACGTGACCTATTTCGTCTGCGGCCCGCTCCCGATGTATCACTTCGTCCGCGGCGAGCTAGAGAAGCTCAACGTCCCGCATCGCCGCATCAGGATGGAGATCTTCGGCGCCCCGAAGGACGTCTCCAAGGCCGAAGGGTACCCCGTCGGCACCGAGAAGAAGGTCTTCAAGGTCAAGGTGCTCCGCGGCATCGACGAGCAGGAAATCGAAGCCCGCGCCGATGAGCCGCTCACGGTGGCGCTAGAAAGGGCGCACGTGCCCAATCGCGCCCGCTGCCGCAGCGGCGCTTGCGGCTATTGCCGCTGCAAGGTGGTCGAAGGTAAGTTCTTCGTGCCGTCTGAAGGCGATGGAAGGCGCCTTGCCGACAAGGAGAACGATTACGTTCACGCCTGCTCGACCTACCCGCTTTCCGATATGACGATCCGCATCATCATCGATAAGTGATGAACCCATTCCCGCGCCAAGAAGCCCTTGGCGCGGGATTTTTATGCTTAGGGCTTGAATTTCTACGCCTGAATGCCGAAAATATTACGGCTTCGGGACGTAGCGAAGCTTGGTTATCGCGCCTGCTTTGGGAGCAGGAGATCAAGGGTTCGAATCCCTTCGTCCCGACCACAATGGAAGACATGGGTCGATACAAAGCGTGTCGGCCTTTTTTCTTTAAAAAAACGCGCTTTTTTTCTCTTTTTTGGACAAAAGAAAGTCTAAAAATACGAAAAATTTTTCTTTTTGGGCTCGTTTTTGCTTTCTATTGATGAAACGCAGGTATGCCTATTGTTGAAATGGTACCCTCTCTATTGGTGAAACGCAGGTGAAAAGTTGCGTTTCACTAGTTAAATGGACCGTTTTGTTTCTTTTTCTTTGCGTCGTCTTTCTCGCCTTAGGTAACTTTCACACATGTGAAGCCTTGCATGTTCTGTTTGCCATCGGAATAATGCTGTCGGAGGAAACGAATATGGAATCCAAGTATTTTCCACAAAACC
>JAILKX010000081.1 GCA_024693415.1 Bacilli bacterium | reverse complement strand
AGAAAAACCGATGGCGCGAGGGATCCCCTTGGTTATCATCGGAAGCATCGGACGAATTCACCTCGGAGCGGGCGCGAACGATTGCTTGGGGTTCCAAGGGGCCGAGGCTCTGCGACATCGGTGGAATTGGAATAAATGGGGTAGAAACAAATCACTGGATAATGACACACTCGCAAGCGAAGGCGTGCAAGATTTTGGACACGATGCATTTTCTAAAGAAAAACGCCCACCATGAGGCGCTTTCACTTGGGCAAAACGCCCTATTCGTCGTCCTTTTTGCGCTCTTTTGGCTCGATGGTCCGCGGCGGGAGCATGTCGGAATCGCGATACCAAGAGGTGAGGAAGGGCCTCGAGGAAGTGTCCTGCGCCTTGGCCTGGAGGGCGAGGTATTCTTCGCGCGAGAAATAGACGCTTTGCTCGGTGGCATCGACCATATAGGTCCCGGAGATGAAGTCGTGGAGGGCCTGACCGTCCTTGCGGACAACAAGGAACCCGACCGTCACGAAAAGCGGGACGCCGAAGGTCATCATGGAGACAAGGACCTCGACGATCAGCATGAATAGGAACCGGAAGAGGAAGAAGCGGAACTTCGGCACCACCGCTTCCGCATTTAGGAGGGCGAAGTGGAACACCGCCATCCCGATGGTCTTATAGCCCCTTCTGAAGAAAAGGAGGGGGACCAGTAGTTCAAATATCAGGAAAGAGAGGGAGATCGAGAGGGGGATAAGCAGGAGGTTTATGGTCTGCGATAAGGTCTTTTTCGCATTCACGTATGCCTCGGATCGGTTCAGGTACTCGATCGCGGAGATCGTCGCCTGCTCATAGAAGGCGATGAGGACGGAGCTTGAGACGATCGACTGGGGCTCGCCCTGGGAATCGAGGGCGAAATAGTAGGATCCGTCCGCCTGCTTGATGGCGTTCGCCCCCACTTTTTCCGCGTCGTAGATCTTCTTGCCCTCGCCGTCGGCGAAGATGTCGATCGGGTCGTCGACGTAAAAATACGCGAGACGTGTCTCTAAAAACGATGCGATTTCGCCATCGTCCTTGTAAGTTCCTTTGGCGTAGGTGTCGATCTGGACCAGGTTGTCATCGGTCTCGGCATAGACGTAAAGTTTGGAGTTCGAGGAGATCGAAACGTATTCGTCGAAGGCGCCGCGGTACCACGAGGCGTTCTCGACGATGAGGCGCGAGGTCCAGAAGAAGCCGAGCGCCATCGTGCCGATGATGAGGGCGTCGATCAGAAAGGCGATGACGCGTTTGGCGAGGCCCGCTTTTTCGTATGTCAGGGTGATGACGTCATTCTCCGCCATTTTGCTCCTCCCTGCGCTCTTGCTTGAGCTCGGCCTGGGCGTTCCTGATCTGGACGACGTCGCCGGTGATGACCCATGTGCCGGCCGCGAGGTCGGTGAGGGCCCTATTGTCTTTGCGGACCATCGCGAAGATCAAAGAGGCGATGGAGAGGATGAATCCGGCGAGGAAGAACACGGATAACTGCAGCACGAACCCCCCGATGGCGATGAACGGGACGGTCAAGGAATCGAAGCCGTAGATGAAGAAGCCCGAAAGCGGGATCGCCCAGCAGTTCAGAAGGATTTCGATCGACCCGCGGGCGAAGATAGCGGGGAGGGTGATCGGATTTCCGTCCATCATGACCGGCTCGATGTGGAGCACTTTCTTGCCAAAGGTGGTCCCCCGCTTCTTGATGGCGGGGATCAGGTAATAGCAGACCATGGCCGAAATCAGGTAGCAGCCGATATGGAAGCCGCCGATCGAGAGGTACATGGCGGTCGCCTTCTGCATGTAGGTGCTGAGCGTCGTGGCGTAGGGCTCGGCGCCGCGGAATTCGGCCCAGGCCGCATTATGGGCCTCGGTATAGAAATTCACGAGGGACGTGTGCGCGTTTATCGCTTCGGCGGTCTTCTCGGCGTTGTAGTACTGATAGAGCAAGTCGTGCCACTCCTGCTTCAAAACGCCATAGGTCGCGGGGGCTTCGAAATAGGAGTCCTCCGCGCCGATTTTGAGGATGTTCTTATTGAAATCCGATACAGGGGTCGCCTCTTTTCCCTTGGACTCGTATACGCAGTAATAATGATATAGCTCGTCGGTCGGGGCTTCGGCGCCTTCGTAGGCGAGGATGTTTTTGACGTAGCGCTCCTGGCGGACGAGGTCGGATTCGGCGGCGCCGTCTTTGTCGTACAGGATGAGGCCCGATGCGACCGATTCCGCCTGCATGTCGCCCATCAGGGTACCAAGCTCTTTGGACAACCCGCCATTCAGCAGGATGAAGATCGTGGCGGAGAAAAGGATGATGGACAAAAGCCAAGTCAAAAGCCCGTCGGCGACGCCGGCGAAAATGCGGGTGCTCATCCTCGCGTCCACGCGTCCTTCTTCGATGTTCTTTCGGTAGAAGGCTAACCGTTCCTGGTCCTGTGCGTCCATCAGGCCACTATTTTAGACGAGAATCGGATAAGGCGCATTCACAATCGGAAGGACCCGTCAAAAAGAAAATGCGAAAAAACATGTTGACAGAAAATATCGCGGTACCAAAATCTTGTCAGCAAAAAGGAGCTAACGAATGAAAAACATGAACTTCATCAAATCAATCGCTGGCTACTACTACGGCTATTATTACTACTTCAGGTAGCCGTTTTTGCCGTTCGGGCGAAAACGAAAGTTGCGCCCATCGGAATTTGAGATTTACGAAGCGGGCGCAATGTGACGCCCGCTTTCTTTTAGGAGGATAGAACAATGTTAAAAGGAAAGAATTCGTTAATCTTCATGGCAGCCAGCGC
>JAILKX010000051.1 GCA_024693415.1 Bacilli bacterium | reverse complement strand
TTGGTGGTCCTGCCCCAGAATTCGGCGGGGGTCATGCCCATGGCGGGGATGAAGCCGAAATTCTGCATGTCGGTGACCGCGAGGGTCGAGTCAAAATCGTAGAGAATGGCGCATATGGGGCGTTTGTTCATAGCGTTGCCTCCTATTCAGGTGCCTTAATTATATTAAGGTCGACATTAAATGGCAATTTTTGCGCGCGCCTTGAAACCTAGCGCGGGACAAGTAGAATAGTTCATATGGCGAACCTACCGATCTTTGCAGCGGGGATGCAGGCGTACCAAATCGTCCTGCTCGCTTTTTTCGTCGTCATATTCCTTTACGTCTCATCGGCGTTTTTCGTCATATCGCACGCCTTCGATTTCCGGAGAAGGCTCTCGCGGAAGCTCGACGCGCTGACGGTATTGCTCCTCGAGAAGAAAGCCTGTCTTAAGGAAATCTATCAGATCGTCGAGGCCAAAGGGTTCGCCGACGATGGCCTCAAGGCGAAATACGATGAGGTCATGACCAAGGAAATCAAAGTCACCAATGATGAGTCCTTCGCGTCGGCGCAGGCCGAGCTTAAGGAATTCCAGACGCTTCTTATGTTCGCGGTCCAAGGCATCAAAGACGAAGAAAAGAGCGCAAAACTCCAGCAGGAAATAGTGCGCTTGCGCGATTTGGAGGCGAGCCACCGCCGCACGGTCGTCCTATACGATAACGATTGCGTGGCGTTCAATTACTGGGTTTCGGTGCCTTTGTTCAGACTCCTTTGCTTCTTGTTCCAACTCAAGAAAAAGCAGATGCTGAATTAGAAGTTCAGCTCATAGTCGACGAGTCCATCGTAGAAGTCTTTTTCGTGGCTCACGATGATGACGCCGCCAGGATAGTTCTCAATCGCCTCGAACAGGGCGTCCTTTGCCTTTTGATCGAGGTGATTGGTCGGCTCGTCGAGGATCAGGAAGTTCGATTTCTTAAGGGTCATCACGGCGAAGCGGGCCTTGGTGACCTCGCCGCCGGAAAGCTCGCTCATCTTGCGGAGCGCAAGTTCTTTCTTGACCCCAACCGCGCCTAGCGTGGTGCGGATCTTGGTGTTATCCAAAGATGGGTAATTCGCGTGGACGTATTCGAAGGGTGACATACTGAGGTCGATCTTCTCGTCCTGATCGTAATAGTTGATGTTGATGCCATCTATCCAGGTGTAGGTGCCGCCTAAGGACGGGATTTTGCCCATGATGGTCTTGAGGAAGGTGGTTTTGCCGACGCCGTTCTGACCGAGGATCGCGATCTTCTCACCCTTCTTCAAAATGAAGCTGATCGGCAAAAGGAGCGGGGACGTATATCCGATTTCGAGCTCTTCGACGATGAGGGGCTTCTGCCCGACGTCGTGGGTGAAGGGGAAGTTGAAGTGGACGTTTCCGCCTTCTTTACCAGGCGCATCCATAACCTCGAGGTGGGCAAGCCTCGCCCTGTGGCTCTTCGCCGCTTTGGCGCTCGTCGCGCGGACGATGTGCTTGGCGATGAAGTCCTCTTCTTTCTTGATGTAGCGCTGCTGGGCATCATAGTTCTTTTGGTATTGCTCCTTGTCGAGCTCGTGCTGCGATAGATAGCTATCGAAATCGCCCTTATAGCGCGTGATTGTTTTGTTTTCCAAGCAGAACACGACCTTGGCGATTTTCCTCAGGAAAGCTTCGTCGTGGCTTACGACGAGGAATGCCTTCGGGTAGGAGTCGAGATAGGCGGCAAGCCAGGCGACTTGGAACTGATCGAGGAAGTTCGTCGGCTCGTCCATGATGAGGACGTCCTTTTCCTCTAGAAGCATCTTCGCGAGGTAGGCTTTTTCGCGCTGGCCGGACGATAATTCATGCAGGGGTCGCCCCAAATCGTTTTTGTCGAACCCTAAGCCGTCGGTCAGCTTGCCCACTTTCTCCTGCAGGGTATAGAAGCCTTTCTGCTCCAGCTCGTCGCCTAGGCGCATCGCCTTGTTGAGCAATTTCTCATAATCGCCCTCGCCGCTAGCGGCTTCGGCATAGAGATTCTCCATCTCCTTCTCCTTATCGAAGAGGTCGCTGTAGACGCCATATAGATACGATGAGACGGGCATATCCTGCTGGACCTTTAGCTGCTGGTCCAAGTAGGCGTAGGTGACGTGGGGCTCCCAGATCACTTTTCCTTTGTCGGGGCGGAACTCGCCGACGATCATGTTCAAAATAGTGGTCTTCCCAGACCCGTTGATTCCGACGAGGCAGCAATGCTCGCCCGGATTGATCTTCATCGAGGCTTTGCGATAGAGCTCTTTGTCGGAGTAATTGAATTCGATGTCCTGCAGTTCCAATAACGCCATGGCAACAATTATCTTTGCTTTTGCTCCAATACTCAAAAGAAAAAGACCGAATTTTCGGAAATACGCGAGGACGTACATCGAATTCGGCCTTAATTATAATCTTCGAGCATCACTTCGAGGCAGGCTTTTTCCCGGTTCTTCTCCTCGTAGTCGGGGTAGATCGAGATCTTCGAGACATCGAAGCTTGGGTCGTAGGCGAGGACCATCTTGCCGATCTTTTCCTTGATGTCTTCCTTCGAGAGCAATATGCCCGCGAAGACGATCTTGTCGAGGGCGAGGAGCGCATCGGCGTCGACGATCGCAAGGGCGAGGCCCTGCAAAGCGGCGTTCAGGAGCTTCTCGTCGCGGTAGATGAGCTCGGCACCTTCCCTTTCCTCGATGTCCTCGTGGAGGAGCGAGGAGAAGGAGACCGCGTCTTCGAGCCGCCTGCCATCGCTTAGGAAGGCATGGCCGATTTCGCTTTTCACGCCGTTGCTTCTTAATATTGGCGCGCCGTTAGCATAGATGCAGCTGCCAACGCCAGGCCCATATTTGATGAGAAGGAAGTTCGTTGCCTCTTCGTGGTAGAAGCGGTAGATCGCGGCGAGGGATTCGACGTTGTTGACCTTGCGCGGCGCAGGAATAGGCAAGGCGGATAGGCGCGCGATGAATTCGGATGCCTTTTCGCTTGCCTTGCTCTTGCGGTGGATCGCGCCGACCCCAAGCGGGGCGCCGTCCTTGATGAGGGTTTCGATGACGAGGATCGCCTCATCCCCGGTCCGGCATTTCTTCTCGAAGGTCAAGTGACCCGCGAAATCCATGGTGGACACGGTGATGGAGGTCTCTTTGATATCGCAGCCCAAATAGTAGCCATAATTGGGGTTGAGGGAGAGCATCTCTTCCTTCCTCCCGGCCTTGCCGTTGCCTTTCTTCCCTTCGATCTGAATGACCCCATTTTCGATAAGGGGTCGCGCGGAAATGGTCAAAGCCGCCTGCGAAAGACCCATCTCGAAAGACAGCTCTTTCTTGGAGGCGGCGCCCTTCTTCAAGAGCAAGGCAACGATTTTATTCTGCGATCTATTGGTTGTCATTTGATGAGTAGTGTGACGCCGCTTACGATCAGCAGGATGTAAGTGGCGATCATGAACGCTTTCTTGGGCATGTATTTCGCGAGGAAGTGCCCGATGATGATGGAGGCGAGCGTCACGCCTCCCCCGATCAGGATGAGCCAACCGACTTGGGCGGTGAGCATCCCATTCATGCCCTGTTGGCCAAGCAAGATGGAATTCAGCACAACCCATATCGCGGACAAGGTGGCGCGGAAGGCGTGCTTGTCCTTGATTTTGATGGTGGCGAAGATGATGACGAGCGGTCCGCCCGAGATGTAGAGGGCGTGGAGCACGCCTCCGAGGACGAGGATGGTGTAGAGCGCCCAATCCGGGAGTTTCATCCTTTCCGGTGGAATGATGAGGAACAGCACCCCTATCGCCACGACGACCGCACCATAGATCTTAAGGAACAGGCGCGCGTCATGCGGGAGATAGGAGAGCCCGATGCCGGCCGCGAAGCCGATTCCGATGAAGACGATCATCTTCAGGAACAACTTCCAGTCGATTTCCTTGAAATGCATGATGACGATGAATAGGCATACGCCGATCGCCACGACATTGAGGACGGGCTTCGCTACCGCTTCCCCAACCAATTCGATGGAGAAGGGCATCGCCAATACGGTCCCCGCGAACCCCGTCACGGTTTGGACGATGTTCGAGAGGAAGATGACGAGGATGAAGAGGATTTCGTAGAGGCTCATGGGACGAGGGTGTTTTCGCCGACGATTCCGACGTAGGCCCCATTAGCGGCCTGGACGGTTTCTTTGTGGGCGTAGAGCCACTTGTTCTCCTTCCATAATGTCGGATCGGACTTCGGGCCTTCTAAGTCGCGGTTTGTGCCCTCGGAGAGGAAGATGCCGCAGCGGAAGGGGACGTTGTTGTCCATGCAGGGAGAGAAGTGGAGGACGTAGGGGTTCAAGACGAAGCATTGCCCGGCCTTGAGGCGGATGGCGATGACGTCTTTGGAGTCGATGACCCCATCGTGGATGTCTTTGGGCAGGGCGAGGAGGAGGATCTGGTCGTTCAAGGCCAGATCGGCTTCCGGGCAAGCGTGGAACTCGAGGCAATTGAGTTTCTTGTTGTTCCCGTTGCAGTAGCCGCTTTCCATGGCCCCAAGCCCGAAGACTTTTTCCTGGATGAAGCGGAATCCGTTGACCCCGTGCATCGAAATATCATCCCTGACATAGATGTTTCCCTGCTCGGGGATCGGGGTGGACTTCAGGTATTCCAGGAGGGCGGAGAAATCGCCCTCGAGGAAATAGCCGTACTCCTTACTTGGAGAAGTAATCTTTATCGACATCGATGACCTCCCAGCCCATGATGCGGGCGAGGTAACGCATCGCCGTGCGATATTTGACGTAGCCCATGATGACGTGGTGGGCGACGCCGGTGTAGACGACGGTATCGATCACCTTGGAGATGTGGTGGTCGAAGATGACTTTGGCGTAGGTGCCGGAGAGCTGTTTCTCCATCGGGACCGCCTCGCCTTCTTCATAGAAGAGGCGGGTTTTGCCCCTGGCGGTGTCGATTCTTAGGATCGAGACCGGTCCTTTGTGGAGGACGAAGTCCGCGGTGACGCCTTTGCCGCCGGCGAAATAGGTCTCAAGGCTCCTGTTGCAGATGCCATCCCACAGGTTGCACGGGGCGACGCCATCGTGCCAAAGCAAGGCGTAGTTCTCGGTGTAGTTGACCTGCGAGAGGTCGGCCATGAAGGGGGTGGGCTCGCCCGCGGCCCTGACCGCGACCATCGAAAGCGCGGCTTCGATATCGCCTTCGCAGGCGAGGAGCATGTTGCGGCTCTGGAGGATCGACATCATCGCGCAGGGCGAGACGCCATAGGTCCTCGCGAACTCGGGCCAGCAGCGGATGGCGATGACGTCAACGCCTTCCTGTTTCATGAATTTCGAGGCGACAACCACGAGTTTTGCAACCTTTTCGACCTGAGAATCGTTTAGTTTCTTCACGTCGAAGAGCTTGAGGACGTTGGCTTTTTCCGCCGCAACTTCCTCGGGGGTAGCTTCGCCGCCGAAGAACTGCGAGAGCTCATAGTGGTTGAGCAATACGCCCATTTCCTGATAGACGTGGAGCTCATCGACGCCGACGTTATAGAAGCCATCGGCGTGGTGGCCGACGAGGCCGATCTTGGTGGTCTTGAGCGCAACCATCATCTTGACGGCCTTGATCCAATCCTCATCCACTTCGTTGCCGACGTGGACGATGAAATTGTCGTTGCCGCCTTTGTAGAGGTTCGAGGCGTTCAGGTTCACGCCGCAGACGGCGTTCAGGCGGATCTTGCCGCCATCGTAGGGAAGTTCGTCGTAGCCCCAGAGCAATAGGGGCACGCGGACCATCCTGTTGAGGATCAGGGCGAGGTGGCCGAGGTGGAACGTCGCCGAGACGATGATGAGGGCATCGACCCTTTCGCGGATGAAGAATTCGCCCGCTTTTTCGGCGTCGCTCTGCTCGATGACCATCTCAGGGTAGTTGGCCCATTCGACGGAGTCATCCTTCATGAGCTCGGCCGTTCTCTGCTTGTAGAGCTCGAATGCGGTCACGAAGTCGAATGTCTTCCTGACGGTGCATACGATACCGATTTTGGCTTTTTTCATAATTGGTCTTCTTTATTTGGGGTTGACGATTTCGTAGGTGGCGGAGAAGTCTTGCCTCTCGAGGCCTTTCTCCATCGCCGCTTCATAGACTTTCACGACGTTATGGAGGGCGGGCATTTCCTTGCCTTGGGCTTCGGCGATCTCGATCGCGAAGTGGACGTCCTTGTTCATGTTGGCGACCGAGAAGGCGGTGGGGTAGGTCCTGCTTTCGATGTTCTTGGCCTTGCCGTCCATGTAGAAGTTCTGGGCGCCGCCATAGGAGAAGGCGGTGACGACTTTCTCGAGGTCGAGGCCGCAGCTTTCGGCGAGGCCTAGGACTTCGTTGACGCCGTTTTGGATCTCGCCGACGAGCGAGTTGTGGAGGATCTTCATGAGCGCGCCGGTGCCGTGGTCGCCGATGCGGATGATGTTCTTGCCCATGCATTCGAGGATGCCTCTGACTTTTTCAAAGACCTCCTCTTTGCCGCCGACGTAGATGCCGAGCTCGCCTTTGACGGCGGCCGGCTGGCTCTTGACGACGGGGCAGTCAAGCATCTCGACGCCCATCGCTTCGAGGCTTGCGGCGATTTCGCGGCTCGCGGCGACGGCGATGGTCGACATATCGATGCAGATCTGGCCGGGCTTCAGGTATTTGCGGAGCTCGGCGTAGAGGGCTAAGGCATGCTCGGACTTCGGGACCATCGAGATGATCACGTCGCGGCCTTCGACGCATTCCTTATAGGATTTGGTGAACGGGAACGGGGTCTCTTTCTCGACGACGTCGCAGCCGATCAGGTCGTATTTCTTGGAGATGTTGGTGGCCATCGGCATCCCCATGATGCCAAGGCCGATGAACGCGACTTTCATCTTAGTTGCCCTTCGTGTTGTCCCAGGAATTCTGGAAGATGCCGAGGCCGTAGTCGGTGAACGGGTGCTTGAAGGAGTCTTCGTAGACGGCGAGGCCGGCGGTGATGATGTCGACGCCTAACTCCGCCATTTCGGCGATCTGCTTGCCAGAGCGGACGGCGGCGGCGATGATCTCGGTCTTATATCCTTTTTCTTTATAGATATTGGCGATCTGGGCCATATAGCCGTAGGAGTCTTCGCCCGAGGATTCCTTCCAGCCGAGGAACGGCGAGACGAACATCGCGCCGACGCGGCCGGCCTGGATGGCCTGGGAGGCGGAGAAGACGAGGGTGACGTTGGTGCGGATGCCTTCCTTCTCGAGGGCCAAAGCGGCCTTCACGCCTTCGGGGTTGCAGGGGATCTTGATGACGAAGTTCTCGCAGAGCGCGGAGATCTTCCTCGCCTCTTTGACCATGTCCTCGGCATTGTCGAGGTGGGGGTTGATCTCAACGGAGACCGGGAAGACGTCCTTCCCTTCGAGGTGGTTTTCCTTGACCCAGTTGGCGATGTCGGTGATCGCGGTGAGGAAGGGTTTGCCCGAGGCCATGATGTGGCGGGGGTTGGTGGTGACGCCATCAATGCCATAGGCCTTGTAGGCGTAGTCGATTTCATTCAGTTTTGCGGAATCCAAGAAGTATTTCATGCGATTATTCTCCTTTCTTGATGGACAGCGATGCGAATAGTTCGGCGAAGTCTGATGTTTTTCTGTAGAAGGCGATCGGCATGCCTAGAGGCGAATCGACCTCATAGACGCCGCCTTTGAACACCTTCCCGGTGAAGAACTGCACCCATTCGATTTCGGGTTCAGGCAGATATACGCGGTGCTTTGTCTCGCCTGGGCGGAGCACCGGGCTCACAAGGACATCCCTGCCGAACAGGTATTCCCTCTGGGTCACGTAGGCTTCCTCTTCCGCGAAGTGGAAGAAGAGGGGGCGCATCGCCGGGACCGCTTCCTCATAGTACTGGTTGAGGACGTGGTCGCGATAGGGCTTGAGCGATGCGAACAGCTGGGAGTTCTTCGCGAACTCCTCGATGACCTCCGGATGGTCGAATTGGGCGTTGTCTTTCGGACGGTTGCCCTCATGGGTGCGGTAGACCGGGGTGAAGACGTTCATCTCGGACCATCTCCTCATGAGCTCGGGGTCGCGCCTCATGAACATGACGGTGGTGTATCCGCCGATGTCGGAGTGGACGACGCCGCATCCGGAGCAGGCGAGGGAGAGGGATCCGGGGATCACGCTGCCCATGCCGTATTCGTCGGAATAGTCGACGTGCTGGTCGCCATTCCAGGTGGAGTTGGTGTATTTGAGGGTGTGGCCGTACGCCGCGCGGTTGAAGAAGAACACCTCGTTTTCCTTGCCACATTCGTGGATCGCGTCGTAGCAGCATTTCGCCCACAGGGTCGGCCAGCGGTTGTGGAGCTGGCGCGGGTCGCCGCCATAGGTGATCGAGTTGGTGGGCAGGTATTCGCCGAAGTCCGCCATCCAGCCGGAGAGGCCGTATTCGATCATGTTCTTCTTGATGATGCCCTTATACCACTCGTAGGCGGTCGGGTTGGTGAGGTCGACGATGCCGGCCTCGAAGGTGGTGGACTTGATGTGGTAGGGGTTGCCCTTCTTGTGGCGGACCAAGAGGTTATTCTCCTTGGCGTAGTTGTACTGCGAGGAGTCGACCTTTAAGAAGGTATTGATGTAGCCGAGGAACCTCACGCCGTCTTTATTGAGCTCGGCGATGAAGTCCTTGAGTCCGGTGTATAGCTTCTCGTCGGCCTCCCAGTTCCAGTAGACCTGGTAGCCGAAGGAAGTGACGACGTGGCCGCACCA
>JAILKX010000033.1 GCA_024693415.1 Bacilli bacterium | reverse complement strand
CCGGCGCTTCCGAAGAGCCCATCGCCTCCAGCGAAGAGGAGATCTCCTCCGAACCCGAGGCCGGCTGGACCGCCGAAGAGAAGGCCATCTTCGATGAGCACTTCTATGGCGTCGAGCTCCCGTATCCCGCCTTCGAGGTGGCGATCGCCTACGACGAGGAAGAGGATTCCATCATGGGCGCCTCCACCTCCGCGGACCTGACCCTCGACGACCTCTACGACTATTCCTACCTCTTCTCGGAAGACGATGGATGGGCGGAAGAGGAATCCGGCCAGGATGGCGTCATCCTCTTCGAGCTCACCCTCGAGACCGATGACGGCACCCGCTTCCCGAGCGTCACCATGGCCCTCCTCGATGCGGATGGCTACGTCGTCACCGCCGAAGACGAGCCCGGCACCGTCACCTTCTTCGCCTCCGATCCCTATATCTATGATTGGCAGACCGAAACCATCGCCGCGATCGTCGACTACATCGCCGAGGGCAGCGAGACCGTCGTCCCGGCCTACGAGACCGACGTCAAGTACTACATCATCGGCACGAGCCACCTCATCGACAGCGGCTACGCTTCCGTCGCCTGCTTCACCTCCGACGAGAATCCCGTCGCCTCCTATAGCGCCGTCCTGACCGAAGCCGGCTGGACCGTCTCCACCGAAGCGAATTCTTACGGATATTATGAAGCCATCTCGCCGAACGAGGACATCATGCTCGAGTTCTATCACCTGACCTCGCAGGGCGCCCTCGTCATCTTCATCGAAGGCTACACCGCCCCGGTCCTCACCTGGCCCGCGGAAGGCGTTGCCGAAGTCGTCCAGATCCTCGCCCCCGGCAGCGAAACCGTCGTCCCGGGCATCGAAGGCGCCACCAATTACTTCCTCAACACCGATTACCTCGCCGATTACGGCTATGCCGGCGTCATCTGCTACGGCGCCGATACCCTTCTCGCCGCCTATTCCGCAGCCCTCACCGCCGCCGGATGGGAAGTCACCGATGCCCCGAACGCCGATGGCTACTATTGCGGCTATTCGCCGGCGCAGGACATCATGGTCGAATTCAATTACCGTGAAACCGCCGGCGCCCTCGTCGTCTTCGTCGAAGGATACGTCGAACCCGTTCCGGCCGTTTGGCCCGCCGAAGACGCCGCCGCGATGCTCGATTTGATCGTCCCGGGCACCGAGACCGTCCTCCCCGAGCTCGATGGCGGAACCGCCTATGCGGTCCTCGATCCCCTCTATGTCGCTTACTTCGGCTATGGCTACGTCGAGGTCTATGGTCCTGAGACCCTCACCGCGACCTATGCCGCCATCCTCACCGAGGCCGGCTGGATCTTGGAAGAAGGCGTCTACACCTCCCCGAACGGCGACGTCTGCGTCATCCTGCAATACGATGCCGAATACGGCGAGCTCCTGATCGTCGTCCAGGCCCCCGCCATCACCGAATGGCCGGCCGAAGATGCCGCCGCGATCGTCGAAGCGGTCGCCCCGGGCAGCACGACCGTCATCCCCGCCTTCGAAGGCGCCGATTCCTATGACGTCTACATCGATGCCGATGAAGCCGCCGTTTATGGCACCGGCGAAATCGACCTCCTCGGCACCGCCGAAGACGTCGAGGCCTTCGCCGCCGTCCTCACCGAGGCCGGCTGGACCGTCAATAACGAATCCGAGGAAGACGGCTATGTCGAAGCGATCTCCCCGAACGAGGACATCTTCGTCACCATCACCTACAACACCAGGTACGAACTCATCGAGTACGTGATCACCGCCTATGCCCCGGCTTCGACCACCTGGCCCGCCGAGGACATCGCCGAGCTCCTCGGCGACAAAGTCACCGACACCATCCCCGCCTACGAAGGCGAAAGCAGCGGCTACCTCGCCACTGAAGACGCTTGGGGCAAGATGATTGTCGTCAACGTCGAAGAAGGGACCGAAGAAGCGGCGATCACCGCCTATGGCGCGACCCTCGTCGAGGCCGGTTGGACCGCGAACGAGAACGGCACCTTCACCTCCCCGAACGGCCAGATCACCATCTCCCTCTACATGGGCACCTCCGGCAGCTTCACCATCGACTTCACCGTCGATCCTTGGCTCGATGCGCTGGATGCCTTCCCGCTGGATGCCGTCAATACCTTCCTCACCGACGAATCCTTTGGGTTCACCCTTTCCGAAGCTTTGACCGATCCTTCCGAAAAAGGCTTCAAGTATGAGTCCGGCGCTAGCGGCTATGGCTACAATTACGCTAGGGTCGAAGTTTCGGGCAACGTCTTAGATGCTTGGGACGAGGCCTTATCCGCGACGCTCATCGCCGCCGGGTTCGAGCTCGATGCCGCCTATTCGACCGACACCTATAAGGTCTACTACAACGCCGCGACCGATATGGAAGTCGATATCCGCTACGTTGCGTCTTCCGACACGACTTATATCGCCTTCTTTGGCGCATAATCGACCTGAATTCGCCGAAGCGGCGCGGAATTGTTCCGCGCCGCTTTTGAATTTAGGCGGCGAGAAGGCGTCATTACGCTAGAAAAACCTTGCTTATTCACGCGAGTGCGTGTACATTATTTCTCGCAGCCCGCCTAGGTCAGGACCATTACTCCTTGATCCGACGTGGACGAGGCCAAGTAACAAAAGAAAGGAGAACGCAAAGATGGCTCTATCCAAACAGACCACTTCCGAAATCGTCAAGAAGTTCGGAAAGGACGAGAAAGACACCGGATCCGCTGAGGTCCAGATCGCTCTTCTCACCCAGCGCATCAAGGATCTTACGGAACACCTCCGCAAGAACCATGGCGACGCCGGCGCGAGAAGGAGCTTGCTCATCCTCGTCGGCAAGCGCAGGGGACTTCTTCAGTACCTCGCCAAAACCGATGCGGATCGCTATGCGAACCTCATCGCCGCCCTCGGCATCCGCAAGTAATCGCGAAACCGAACCGCTGAGCAATCGGCGGTTTTTCTTCTATTTTTCGCATGTGCGCGATATATTTGTATACTGAAAGGCGAAGGACATGGGAAACGGTGCTATTTTGAACAACATTGCCAACAGCCGCGCCATCGTCTTCGCGACCATCCCGGCCGAAGGCGACTTCTTCAACGCGCGCTTTTCCTTCGACGGCTCTGACTTCGGC
>JAILKX010000134.1 GCA_024693415.1 Bacilli bacterium | reverse complement strand
TCTAAGCCAATTTCCCCTAACGCATCGTAAATCTTGACCCATCCGCGAACTGTGTCCATGAAGGTATGGCGCTTGCATCCTCCCGGACAATCGATGTGCTCCCCGGCTTTGTGCTTTCTGACGCATTCCAATTTGAATTCTTTCGTAAACCTCATAGAAAAGAGACCCTCCAGTTGGAAGTCCAACTTTTGGGTCTCATCTCACTTTTGATGCCTACTTTTTTCTAGACCTGCTCGGGTACGAATACCAATGGAAGCGCATCTCCCCCGGAATGCAGATCGCGGCCATGACCTTCTTTGGTCCAGGGAAATGGTGGGTATGGCCAAAGTCATCGTTCACTAAAGGTGACGTTCCGACCGAGTGTTATTTTCAGAAAGGAACCGTAGTCGTCAATGAACGGCTCACGGAACTTAAAAAATTCCGCGAAGCCGAAAGGTTCGCCGTCACCCACGAAGGCTGCCACATCCTAAAAGATAGGCGGTTCTTCGAGAAGCACGCGGACACCGCCTCATCCATCTGCAAGGCAAATGACTCGCGCAAGGTCTACTGGACCGGAAGGGAGCCCACCGTTGAGCTCATTGAGAGACAAAACGACTACTTAACCGCTGCGGTCCTAATGCCTAAAGAGCAAATCAAAGCGCTCTTCTTCAAAGTGATGCGGCGCAAAAATATACCCGGCGAGCCAATCCCATTCCTGAGTTATATGAAGCAATACGTCGCAAAAGTCGCCAAGGCCTATGGCGTGAGCTTCAATGCCATAAAGTACAGGCTTCAGGACATCGGCGTCTTGGAAGACCCAAGATTGGAGGTGGATAACGATCGGTAACAAACAACACCAAGCCCCGCACCCTGGGGCACCCACCATTCGTTTCCGACCGAAAGCGAAAAGACGAGGCGTGCTACCAACACGCCTCGCCAGCCGAACAGATGTAGCATCTGCCCTAGGTAGACATATGTTACATCCTCGAAACGGCACCGGTCAATTTCGGCCTAAAGCCAGGAGGTATTAAATTACTATGTCTGATAATCAAAAGCGCAGATACGCCGTGCGCAAATCCTTTAGGGACATTTTCGGCGTTTGGCTCCTCGAAGAGTTGACTTTCGAGGGCGACTACGACATGCCCGTCGTCGGCAATTTCGACGATATCTCCACCATCGACTACTTGGCACTTTATTCTGACGTCGCCGAGTACTCCAAGACGGAAAACGCAGCCGTCGGATTCTACCAATACGACCACGTCTTTGACGGCATCCATGGCCTCTACAACTCCATTATTTACAAGGATGAGAAGAGGCTTGCCGCATTTCGTGAGCGCTTCAAGGGCGTGAAATGGATTATAACTCCCGACTACTCTCTTTTCGGAGACTTCCCCAACGCCTTGCAGATCTACAACGTTTACCGTTCGAGGATTTGCGCCGCCTGGCTTGAGTCTAACACCGGGGCAAAGGTCATCCCTAACGTCCGTTGGTCCTTCCCCTTCACATTTGAGTATTGCTTCGACGGTATCATGAAGGGGAGCAATGTGGCCATCGGAGTTCTTGGACTCGTCAAAGGTAATAACAATCGCGCGATGTTCCTCAAAGGATTCAGAAAGATGGTCGACACCATCCAGCCAAAAGCAATCCTCGTCTATGGCTTCGTCACCGAGTCCAACATCGAAGAACTCCTGGGCTACGCGATGGAAAGGAGCGTTAGGATCGTGATCCCTCATTCGAAAATCGACCGTTACAAAAGGGAGGAGGCTGTTTATGGGGTCCGGTAGCAAGTTCGACGGCAACCTGTCCACCCAGGGCGGCACAAGCGGGAGCGGAATCACTATGGGGTCGCCGGAAAACAAGGGAGCAAAAAACGCTAGCCGAAAACCTCTCATGAGCACGAAAGGTCAGGAGTTATTGTCTCAGGCAAAAACTCTCGAAGTTAAGAATATCATCGAACAACTCTATCGACCCGGAGCGACCATCGGAGACGGAGGAACTGCCGATGCGCTACGCCACGAGAAAAAGACCGGCCAGTCTACGGGAGGCAAAAGCCATGAAGGAAAAGCTCGAGAGCGGATCAGCCAAATTAAGCGTATACTTGATAAGCGCAAAGACCACCCAGACAAAGACCTACTGCAGCGTCTCCTTGACGACTTAACCGACGCATTGAATGGAGGAAAGAAATAATGAAACCACGCGAATTCAACTCACTACTTCTGCAGCGCTTTCCCGAAATCAAAGAAGACTTCGAAAGCTATGTCGGCTGGCAGGATGGCATCGACACCGGTTCCTTCCTCGTCGTCGAAGATGTATTCAACAAGACGCTTTGGCAATCTCTTGAAGGTGGAGATATTGCGCTAGCCAAACGGATCTTCAGTTTCGCAGAAGCTATTTTGAACCAAGGCGACGATTACGCCTGTAACGTCATCATTGTCGGCTTTCTCGAGGCCATCAAAGGCGATGAAAGGGCGGCGCAAGCCATCCCTTATCTCCTCCCCCGTTCCAAAGCCGAATATGATTCCATCACGCTTTAGATGTGACGAACTCGAAAACAGAGGCTATAGAGGCGTTATTGCCGGATGGAGCAACCAACGTAGCCGATGAAGAGGCGCGCCAGGCCTAGGAAAAAGGCCTGGCCTCCTTTTTCCTATACGAATGCGCACTCTTTTGTGAATCAGCGAAAAAGCATCTAGAGGGCATGTTCCCAAATCGTGCTCTAGTGCAACCTTTGACCCATTTTAGGGTTTCACATTGCAACCCTCTTTCCCAAGGCTTGGAGAAGAAAAGCGACGAACGGACGCCCATTGAGTTCGCCGAACCAACAAAAAGGGCGAAAAAATGCCAATCTGCCTCATAAATATATGAAAAAAGGACTGATATGTTTGGTATCAATCCTATTATCCTCATGTGGCAGGGGCAGAAGGAATCGAACCCTCATCAACGGTTTTGGAGACCGCTGTTCTACCATTGAACCATGCCCCTATGTCGTCGCACCGCGAAGTGCAACGTTGGAATTATAGTATGCGTTTCAAACCTTAACAAGCAAAATCATCATGCACGCGCACACGCGCGCGAAACCTAATTATTAATATGCCTCGTTGATGGAAGCCATCGCCTTGCGCCTCGAGATGCGCTTCTTGTGCTTGAAGGCCGCCTCTTCGTAGACGTTGCGGGCGGCGTTGATGATCGGGATGACCTCGAGTCGGCCGAGGATCATCGTGATCGCAAGCGTCCAGGACAAAGCGATCCATTCGCCGGGGTAATTCACCGAATAGGCGACGAAATCGTCGAGCGAGCTGCCGACGTTCGAGATGGCGCTCGCGACGTCGAAGCAGGAATTCTCGACCCCCATCTCCGGCAGGAAGCAGCAGATGATGACCGAGACGAAGTAGACGGCGAGGAAGATCATCATGTAGCTGAACGACTCGATGACCTGGCCCTGGGTGATCTCTTTGGTCTTGCCGTGGCGATAGGTGAGGAATGGGGACTTCTTATGCTCGGGGTCGAAGCGATGGACCAAGGCGAAGGTGACTTGGCGCATCATGATGACAACGCGGTACATCTTGATACCGCCGGCCGTGGATCCGCTGCCGCCGCCGATCAGCATCAATATGATGCAGATGAAGATGACGGGTTCGCCAAGTTCGCGCAGGCGCTCGATCGAGGTATTGGCGAAGCCC
>JAILKX010000113.1 GCA_024693415.1 Bacilli bacterium | reverse complement strand
TCATAATAATTCATGTTGGGGACGAAAAAGAGCGAGTCTGTATAATTCAAGATAAACGGCGTTCTGGCGTTGCCTGCGCTAACGTTGAATTTGATGTCATCCTCGGTTCCTTCGCCTCGGGGGATAATATAATTGCCTTTAGTTTCACCTGGAACGAGGGTTGTGTCTTTGTTGACTTCGAAATGGAGGGAATCGGGAGAACAAAGGGAGTCAATGGCCTCGCTACCTGATCCGCAACTTGCAAGGCCCATCGCGACCAAACTCATCCCAATCGTTCCGGCAAGGGCTAATAAGACGTGGTTTTTCTTCATATTCATTTCTCCTTTTTTCTGCTCATATGGATCCCTCTCGTTGCGGGTATTAAAAAATTTAATAAAAGAATGTTATAAGACCATATGACTATACTATTTTTTGATAATCCAAAAAACACATAGTTGTATTACAAATAAAATAGTTCTTAAAAAACGGGAATAATGGTTTTGCCGGGATGAACAACATTAGCAACGCCGGCAATGTGCGTTTCATAAATCATCGGTGCGGTCATCAAGTTGCATGCGAGACTGGAAAAAGAAAAAAGGTCTGCAGTCGGCAGATCTCTTTATTACTTCTAGCTGGGGTTGTGCTCTGGGCCGAAGGGGATAGATGGGTTTGTGCGATTTACGATGATTGGGTTTGTACGACCACAGCAGATGTGTCAGGCCGTGGTCCTTTATCCGATTTTGTCCAAATTCCCCTATCCCTGTTTTGCCGCGGAAAGCCCCCTTCGCGAGCCCGCCAAACGACGCACGAAGAAAGGGGTCGCCCCCGCCAATGATGTGCGCCTAGTTTGCTGGACCGAATTGTAACCGCTGCCAGCCATCAAAGTCTATTCAAAGTGCCGTCCTTTCTGGTATCGATGACATCATAGATGACCACCGTATCGCCATCGACTTTATATAAGGCAACATAGCGCCCATCGTGAATCGACATTTTTCGGATGCGGGCACCGGCGATCCTCAAATCTTGTATTTCTGGGTATCTTTCCGGAAACGATGATAAGGTGCGGAGCGAGGTCATGGTTTCCTCATATAACTCCTTCGCCGCTTCTAAAGAGACGTTCCGAACTAAAAGCATGTGTTCGCTGATGCTGGAAAACGCCCTCTGCGTAATCGAAATCTTGAATTGAACCATTAACCGATAATCCTTTTCAGCGCGGAATCGAGTTCGTCCAAACTATAGTATTTCGCGCCGGTTCTCTGCTCTAACTCAATGTCAAGGAGCCGTTCTTTCAAAGCTAGGAGAGCTTCCTTCTTTTCATATGCCTCTATAGACATAACGACAAGATCGCCCTCGCCGTTTTTCGTAAGATAGATCGGCTCTCCTGTTGCTTTGCAACGTTCGGAGATTTCGCTGTATTGGTTCCGCAAGGAAGCCGAAGGGAGAATGGTCATGTTGTTACCTCCGTATGATAATATTTTATCAAAGTTTTGATATTTCATCCACTACGATGTAACGAGGGTGCCGGCGAGTTCGAGACACAAGAAAAGACCCCCGAAGGAACCTGTCTATCTGGATGCTGCCGTTTGTCCAAAACTGGATAAACGGATTCGGACGGCGACAAAAGAAATGTGGCCGGCCGAATCGAATCATCCGATTTTGCACAAGGTCGCCCATCCGAATTATGTCGCGCCGGGCTGGGTTCGCGAGCGCTCGAAGGCAAGAAAAAGATCGAGCTTTCGCCCGACCTCTTTCGTGCTGGGAACAGCTATTCGACGTCGACCATCTTCTCGAACACGACCCGAAATATAAGCCTCTTGTGCATGACCGAATCAGTTTCGACGATTTGGTACTCCGGGACTGGATACTGATAATGCTCGCGTAGCGGGTAATTGCAGCTTCTCTCTATGTGGATACGCAGGCCGCCCGCCGTTAATAAAGCCTTTGCGGCTCCTCACCAAGGGGTGGGAACGCCATCGACGTAATGCCAATACCTGTAATTGAGTCCAGCGTCTTCGGGGGGTGTTTCTTCGCTGTAGTAGTAAACCCTTCCGGCAACGTTGTCGCGGTTTTTGACTCTCATCCAAGCCCAATAGTCGCCCTTATAGAAGACGTTGGGGCGGGATTCGACAAATTGGAAGCAATTGGTGCCAACGCTCGTCAGCGAAGTAGGAATGATGATGGTTTCCAAGGAAGTGCATCTCGAGAAAGTGGTTGTTCCGAGGGTCTTGACCCCATTCCCCAAATCGAGGTATTTCAAGTTCTCGCATGAAGCGAATGCCCCGTTTCCGATGGAGGTGACGGAATCCGGGATGACCAGGGAAACGATGTTGGACTGGTTGGCGAGGGCTCCCGCCCCGATGGAAACGATGTCGCTGGGGATGGATGTGCTCGAGCATCCTGCGATGAGGGCGTTGGTCGCGGTTTCGATAATCGCGTTGCAATCTCCGCGGTCATCGTAATTGGGATTTCCCTCATCCACATCGATGTGCGCGACGTTTTCGCAGCTGGAGAAAATGTTGGAACCAATGGAGGTAACCGAGGCGGGGATGCGGATCGACGTCATGTTCTGACAGCCGTGGAAGCAGCACGACCCGATGGAAATGGCGTTCCCAAGGTTGATTTCAGCAAACAAATCGCAATCCTGGAAAGCGTATTGGCCTATGGACGTCTCTCCGGTGATGGTAAGCGAAACCAGGCCATCGCAATTGAAGAAGGCCCGATCAGCGAGGGTGACCACGGAAGAAGGCAGGGTGAGGGAGGCCAATGAGGTGCAGCCGCTGAAGCAATAGCCCTGAATCGAAAGCAAGGTATTCGGAAGGGAGAGGGAGGAAAGCTTTTTGCAATTGCGGAACGCCTCGTATGGAAGCGAGGTGATGGTAGAGGGGATGATCACGCTTTCGAGGTTAGGGCAATCGCGGAATGCGCTCGAGCCGATGGAGGTGATGGTGGAAGGTATCTCGAAGGTCGTCAGTCCGAAGACTCCCACGAACGCCCTTGCGCCGATGGAGGTCACCGATTCCGGGAACGTCGTGGCGCTGCAGCCGATGACGATGGAGTTTTTCGCGGTGTCGATGATCGCGTTGCACTCCTCACGGCTATCGAAGGTGGCGTTATTCTCGTCCACGGTGATGGAACGGAGCGCTTTGCAGCCCGCGAAGGCGTTTTCCCCAACGGAGGTCAAGGAAGCCGGGATGGCTATCGACTCAAGGGAGGAGCAATCGGCGAATGCGTTCTTGCCGATGGAGGTGAGATTGCTTTTGAGGTACACCGACCTCAAGGACGAGCACCCGCCAAAGGCGCTTTCGCCGAGGGTAGTGAGGCTGCTTGGCAGCGAGTAAGAGGTGAGGCCACGGCAGCCATAGAAGGCGTAGGCTCCGACGGAAGTGATGGTGCTTGGCAAGGAGATGTAGGTCAATGAACTGCAATGGTAGAAGGTGTAATCATCGACCCTGTTGCTGTAGTTCGAGGGGAAGGTGAAGGATTTGATCTCGGTTCCGCTCGTGTTCATGAGGTGGACGTTGTCGCAGTAAAGATATTGCTTCCCTTTAAGGGAGAGCCAATCCGAGGATGCGGAATCGACGGTCACGTAGATGTGGCACAGCGAGTCGGTCCCGGAGAAGGCGCCGTTCCCGATGGAGGTCACGGAATTCGGGATGGAGACGGAAGTCAATGATGTGCAACTACTGAAAAGCTTTTCCGGAATGGAATGGAGATTGGCGGGAAGCTTGACGGAGGCGAGGGCATGGCATGAAGCGAATGCCCCGTTTCCGATGGAGGTGACTGAATTCGGGATGTCGATGGACTTGAGGGCGTAGCAATCGAAGAAGGCGTCGGTACCGATCGAGAGAAGGCCCGAAGGGAGGACGATCGATTCGAGTTTATGGCAGCCCATGAAGGCATAGTCGCCGATGGAGGTGACGGTGTCCGGGATGGTGACGGAGACGATTTCGCGGGCCTTGGTGAAATATCCCTGCCCTATTGTTGTTGCGGAAGAGGGGATTTCGATATTGGTGATCTCCTCGTGGTTGCCGCCGAGGAAATGCAGTTCGCCGACGAGATTGGTCGTTCCAGTGACGTTCAGCCAGTCTTCGAATGACCCCACTTTGACATAGGTGTCCAGCAAATGGGAGCAGTCTTTGAAAGCCTCTTCGCCGATGAGGGAAATCGAGGAGGGCAAGACGATGGAGGTAAGGCCGTAGCAATATCTGAAGCATTGATAGCTTATGGTCCTCAGGCCATCGTTCAGGCTGATGGACGGTAAGGCGTCGCAGTAGCGGAAGGCCTCGGCGCCAAGGTAAGCCATTGAGGAAGGCAACGCAATGGACGACAGTAGGCGGCAACCGTCGAAAGCGCTGGGGCAGATCCCAATCGCGCCGTCTTTGATTTCACAGGAGGAGATGGCTTTATCCTTCGCTTTGTAGACCCAAAGATAGGGGTTTGCATCATTGCCGAGGTAAGAGGCGTTGTCGAATTCGACTCCCGCAAGGGACGAGCAATTTGTGAATGCGCTGCGTGAAATGGAGACGACGGAGGAGGGGATGGAGATGGAAGCCAACGCAGAACAGCCTATGAAAGCACTCCCGCAGATGGTGGTGACGGAGGAGGGAATGGAGATATAGGTAAGCGATGAGCAGTATTGAAAGCCGGCGGTGGCGATGGTCGTGACAGGCATTCCATTATGCTCGGATGGAATAATCAGGGATCCCTCGATATCCGTCGAGGCGGCTTTCACGGAATATGCGTCGCCGGAATCGAGCAGTTGGAAGGACAATTTGGAGAGCGAATCGTCCACAGGCAAGGTCACGCCGTAGCGCTGCTCCGCAAAGGCCGGATTGGCGAAGGTGACGGTATAAGCCGCGCTTCCTGCGGCGGAAGCGGTCGGCTCGGTCTCGACGCGATACACGGAGTTCACGGTCTCGGTCTCGATGTGCGAATTATCTCTGTTGCAGACCCGCTCCGCGGTGCAGGAGGAATGGTCCTCGCTCCAAGTATAAGTTGCATCGGCCCAATCGTGGCCCAAGGCGGGGATGGTCTTGTGCTCGCGAGATAATTCGACTTGGTCTTCCTGACAATACGTCACAAGATCATAGGAACCGTCTTCCGTGCAAGTCGCCTCCACGCGGTTTTCCTCCACCGCCGCCCCAGGAACGTGCTGATGGGAAGAGGAGGATGCCTCGGAAGAAGAGAATACGTCGGAGACGGAGGGGACGCTTGGAACCGAAGGGGTCGATGGCGTTGTCGTCGGGGTTTCCGTGACGGAGGGCACGGTCGTCTTCGTGGTCTCCGAACTCTCGTCGGGCAAAGAGGATGCCCCGCTCCCGCTGTTTGGGTTGAATGAGATCGAGCAAGATGAAAGAGCAAGGCCCAAGGTCATCCATAATTTTGCCATCGTCTTGTTCATAACGGCTCCTTCCGCGCTTCCTGCGCAGCGTATATGTCGCGGCAAATGCCGCGATTCTTATCGCTTATTATAACAACGATCAAAGATAGCGCACAATGCGCGCGACTAAGGGACCTATCAATCGGCCCGCTTATCGATACGCAGGCCGCCTCTGAGTACGGTCAAGATCTCTTCGTCGCGCGGGGCGGCGGCGCTCGGTCGGCCCATCGTTAGCCGATGATGTTGAGGATGAGAATCTCTGCGTCCGGGTAGCGGGCGACGACGGCGTCGAGTTCGTCTTCGGCGACCATCATGTAGGTGACCCGGCTCTCTTCGTGGATTGAGATTTTATAAATCATTTATTTGCTCCTAGGGTTATGTAAAAGGTTGCGCATACTTCGCGCGTGCAAAAGGGGCGACGGGGGTAAGCCATCGAGCCATTCGTAGATCAAGTACCCCGGCGTTTCGGTTCGTCTGGGCGCGCGGGCAACCCAAAATTTAATTTTTCTCACATAGTAAAATACGAGGTGGCGAACCAAAATCTTGATGCGAATTTCAAAAAGTTAAAAATCGCCGGGGCTGGGCGAAAAGAAAAGACCCAGCGGTTGGCCAGGTCGATTTCTATGTGCTCGTTGCTGCGTCGTCAGGATAAACGAGTTTGTGCAAAACAGGATAATCGAGTCTGTGCAGCGACAAGTGTGATTGTCCAAACGCAATTGTTCTCAGTTGTTCAATTTTCTCCGTCCTCCCAAGGCAACAAAAAACCGAATTTTCACACTTAGTCTATAACGTTAGCAAATAATCACTCCGCAGTCTTTGGTGGAAACCAACCCATGTTGAATCGAACTTCTTTCTTTTCGAGGTCGATATTGGAAT
>JAILKX010000193.1 GCA_024693415.1 Bacilli bacterium | reverse complement strand
GCCTTTTTCGCACCGCTCGATGAGCCCCTTCTTCAAAAGGCCCTCAAGGCAGGGGCTGTCTTGGATATCGTGGTTCCCGTCGCAAAGGAGCAGGATCTCCCATTCCTCTTTGGTGGCACCTATTGCCAGGCTGCCCCCTTTTTCATAGATGGCGCGATCCAGATATTTCCATTTTCTCAGCGCGACGCCGTCCCTTAGTCTGTAATACAAAACGCGGTCTCTCTTTCCACTATTATTGATTATATATATTCGCGCTGGCGCGTGTCACACGGGTTTTCCCGGGCTTGCCGCCAAGCGGATCGGCGAGGCTTTTTGGCAACGTTGGGGCTGATTATTCCTTCAATTCAGCTCGGCGAATCGGGCGCACATCAAATAGGGTCATCGCTTTTCGGGGCGAAGGCGCACAAAAAGCGATGGCGGAACCCGTTTGGGCCGTCGTTCAACGGAAACGAAAGCCTGCGCTGAAACAAATTAGCCTAGATCTTCGATGAGCTTCGCCTCGAAATAAGGCGTCCACCACTGAAGATACCCTGCCTTTCGGGGATGGATCGGGTCATTGGTAGCCCACGCATAATAGGCATCGCTTGCGACTGCATTAAAATCTTTGTCGTGATAAAGGTCGATGACTTTGACGTCATAGCCTTTCTTCGAATTCCATTTTGCGGCTATTTCAAGCACTTGGTCGACAAGCTTCCCATATTCGCTGCCTTTTGGATTGTTGTTTTGGCGCTGCGCTTTGTCGGTTCCGTCGGAGAAGTAGGCGCCGGAATAGAAATAGACCGGGCAATAGAGGACCTCATAGGCGTATGCGATGATGTACTCGATGGCGCCTAGCGTCGTCGCGACGTCGAATGAGTCCATGTCCGTGACGTCATCGGCGGTGATGCTGCCGCGCTTGTCCAAGCGATCGTTGGTGCAATCGTTGGTGGAGATTTGGCAGACAAAAGCATCAACCCAATCGTTATCGGGGTCGAAGACCTTTGAGTTTTTCAGGCGATTCACATAGGAATTGGCCCCTGTGGCGCTGCTTTTGCCATCGTTATACATCGTGGTCCCGCTCACCGCGTCCTTTTTGCTGATGCAACCGGATTTGGCGGCGAGGTAATCGGCCATGGATTGCCCGCTGGATGCGCTGCCATAGGTTACCGAACTACCGAGCCAGTAGATCGTTTTGCCCTTAAGCGGATGGTTCTCTTTCTGGACGACCTTGCTCACGTCATACCGCGCGTCCCCCGCCGAAACGTTTTGGGGAACGTCTTCCGCGGACGGAACCTCGTATTCGATGCTGATGGTCGAAGAGGATTCCTCTGCCGACGAAGCAAGAATGGAGGAGGCGCCGCCGTTCGAAGAGCCGCAACTGGCGGTCAGCAAACCCAACGAAAGCAAAATAACGATTCTTTTCATAACCTATTTCCTCAGCATAAAAATAAACCTCTTTCCCGCCAAAGCGGGGAAACGGAGCCCAAACATGCATTTTTTCGTCGCAAACTTTTACCCTTCTTGCCTGCGGTTGAAGCCGCGGCGGCCCAAAGGGCGGAAACGCCGCAAAGGAAGTCGCTTTTCCTTTGCGCGGTTTACGAAGGCCTGAGGCCGATTTATGAAAAGAGGAAACTATAGTCCCGAATCTTTTTGGAAAGCGATTAAAACTAAAAACGAGCGCAAAACTTAACTGTTTTGCTCATCTTGCTTCGGTTCTTCAGGCAAAAGAAGCGAGAGATGGAAGATGCCGCCCCCCGATTCAATCTTCAAATCACCGTCATATTTCTTCGCGACATAGGCGATGCTTTTGATCCCGAAGCCGTGGTTTTCCTTGTTTTCCTTGCTCGTTATGGGCAGGCCATCTTTCCCGAAATGAAGGTTCTCCAAGACGAAGGGATTTTCCTCCACGACAGAGGAGAATCCTTTGATGCGGTGGATGTTCAAGGAGATGGAGCGTTGATCTTCGGGAAGTTGCACCGTGGCCTCTATGGCGTTGTCGATGATGTTGCCGAGCAGAGAGTAGACGTCGGATTCGCTTAAGCGGGACAGCGCCTTCCCATCCGCCATTATCGAAAAACGGATCCCGCGCTTGCTGCATAGCCTGCTTTTTTCCGTCAGGATCATGTCCATGGAGGGGTTACCCGTTTTGATGTCGGAGTCGTAGATATCGACGAGGGACGTGATCTCCTGGATCGTCTCGTTCGCGATCGATTTCCTATGGCCGAGTTCGTGGATTTGGTGTTTCAGATCATGAGCCTTGATCCTTAATTGCTCGGCGTTCTCTTTGGAAATCTTGTACTGTTCCCTCTCTTTGCTCCTGACGATCTTCAGGGCCTCGATGTCGCTGTCGAGCTTTGAACGCGTCGCGATTTCAAACTGCATGACCATGCACACGACGCATAGAAGCAAGGACAGGAACGCAAGGACGACCAAGGTTGCGTTATTGGCTTCCTGGACATATTCCAGAACGACGGAATTGATGATGTTGTCGGCAAACCCGCACACGGCGACGAGCGCAAAAACGATGGCGCGATGGATCGTAAACGGGTTCCCCTTTTCAATGCGTCTTGCGAACAGGACATAGAAAACCCAATAGAGCAATAGGTAGGAGACCATGTAGAGGATTGCCTGCAGCGGGCTCGCAAACAAAGAGACGTTGCTCGTCGTTTCATAAAAGCTCCCCGCCGTCCCCACGTGGAATATGCGGAGGAGGAGGTCGTAGAGCTCGTATCCGGCGTGTTGGGTGTTATAGGCGGCTACCGCGCAAAACAAAAGCGTCTTCCAATCCGAATCGAATACGAGGAAGCAAACCCCGAACGCGACGAGGAACATGGTGAGGAAGGAGAGGGTGGAAATCCATGCGTTGGATTGGGTCGGGAAGATGAAGCAGGAGCCATAAACCAGAAGCAAGGACAGCGGCAGACGCCACCAGAGGCCCTTCCTTCGTGGCAAAGAAAAAACGAACATGACCAGGGCAACCGTCAGTTCGGTGGCAAACAAAGAGCGATATAGAAGAAGCCTCAAAGAGGAGAAATAATCCATCAATGGGTCCTTTTTCCGTAGAAATCATTCAGCGCTGCCATAAATTCCTTTTTCCTGGGGTGGGAGATCGTGATGATTTCATCGTGCACGGTTAAGTCGTAGCCCTGAACGGTTTCGACGAAAGCGAGGTTCACCAAATAGCAGGCATTGCACTTGGCGAAGTTATATCCGGTAAGTTGGGCTTCCACGTTGCGCATGGTGTCGTAGGTTTCGAAATTGCCCTTGCTCGTATGGTAAATGATCGTATGCCCGATGATCTCCACATAATAGATTTCATTGGAGGCGAGCGCGATGCGGCGGGAAGAGGAGGAAATGACGATTTTGGCGACATGCGTGGTGGCCATGTGATTCATCAGGCGCTTCATCTTGAAGGCGAAATCGCCATGGGCCAGCGGCTTTACGACGAAGTCAAAGGCGCCGACCGAATACCCGTTTAAGGCAAATTGAGCGAGGGACGTCACGAATATTATGGGTACGTTGTTGTCCGATTTGCGTATGGCTGCCGCGAGCTCCATGCCCGACATCTCCGGCAAGGCTATATCCAAGAAGATGATTTCGTATTGGCAGGAGAAGGATTCCAAAAAGCGTTCCGCGTTGGAAAAGTGCGTAATCTTAAAGTCTATCGAGGCTTCTTTGCCAAATTGAAGGATTTCTTGGGAAAGAGAGGCAAATTCCTCTGGTGAGTCCTCTACGCACGCTACATGGAACATTTACTAATAAAATATACTTTGCCAAAACGTAAGGCAACATTACTCGGCTCGAAATCTCGCGATACACCATTAACGCAGGTGTATGTTTTTCTTCCACTTTGATAAATAAAAAAGGAGAATAAAGCCATGGCCCTTCCCAAGTTGCTCCGCTCCCGCGAATTCCATTTATCGTTTTTGATCATGGCGGCCGTCGGGTTGCTGATGTTTAATGCAATCGCCTTTTCCTTCGACGACGACTTCACTCGCCTGCTGTATGGGGACGGCATAAACTTTGATGACCCCGCGGCCCAAAAGGCTAGGGAAGAGGCCACCGTTTTCGCGAAGCAGATCGAGGAGGAGTCCATCGTTTTGCTCAAAAACGAAAACGGTATCCTGCCGATTGACGGCAAAAAGCTCAATGTGTTCGGCTATGGATCGGGGGATAGGGGCTTCATCCACCAAGGCGGCGGATCGGGGCACACGAGCGAATATGCCAAAGCCTCCTTCTACGATTCTCTTTCTTCGGCCGGGCTTGAGCTGAATCCGTCCCTTGTCTCGTTCTATAACAACTTTAATTTCAACCGTTACCACGACTCCACGGTCGCTTCCCTGCAATTCAGGAACTATGAGCTGGACCCCGGGCTTTATCCAGCCGGCTTTTTCCAAAGCGCCCGCAACTATTCCCCCTATGCCGCCGTCGTTTTCTCTCGTCCCGCGACGGAAAAGCTGGACATCCCATCCGTCAGCTATGATCGGCTCGGGAACGAGGACGCCACCAGGACGACGCTCGCGCTGAACGAAAATGAGCGGTTCCTGTTGGATTCGGTGGTCACGAATTTCCCATACGTCATCGTCATAATGAACTCGGGGAACGCGATGGAGGCATCCTTTGCCGACGACCCAGAGGTGCAGGCCATATTAAACGTCGGCTACCCCGGCAACACCGGCTGCCAGGCCATCGGCGAGGTGCTTCTTGGGAAAATCAACCCATCCGGAAGGAGCGTCGACACGTTTGTCTTCGACTCCGCCTCCAACCCCGCCACGCCGAACTGCGGAGAACAAGGGAACCACATACTGCGCAATTCCGCCCGCTATGTCGACTATGCGGAGAACATATACGTCGGATATCGCTATTACGAAACCCTTTTCGAAGAACTCGGCCGGGACGAAAGCGCCTATAAGAGAATCGTTGCTTTCCCATTTGGGCACGGGCTTTCCTACACCTCTTTCCAATGGAGCCTGCTTGACGTCGCCTTCGAAAGCGAGAAGGGGCAGGTCCTTCAGGCGGAGGACGGCATCAAAATCGGTGAGGACGGCGTGCTTTCCTTTTCTCTATGGGTGGAAAACGCGGGAGACGTTGAGGGAAGGGACGTCGTCGAATTATACGGGACCCCTCCCTATTATCGCGGCGGAATCGAAAAATCTTCCGCGAACCTCGTCGCGTTCGCCAAGACCTCGTCGCTGAAGCCAAAACAAGGCGAGCTCATCAAGCTGGAGGTGCCTTTGCGTGAAATGGCGAGCTATGACGCGTTCGATGCCAACGAAAACGCCTTCGCGGGCTATGAGCTGGAGGCCGGCGATTATTCGCTTTCCTTCCGCATGGATGCCCATAACGACCATCCGCTTGTGGGCGAAAGCGACTCCGTTTTCCATTTCTCCATTTCCGAAAATGGCCTGCGTTACGATAAGGACGACGCGACCGGAGCCCAAATAGAGAACCGCTTCACCACGATGACCAACCCCGTAACCGAAATCTCGACCGCTATCAAGGAAGGGCAATCGCCCGATGCCGGATCCATCGACGGGGGGAGCGAGGAAAACATCCGTTATCTCACCCGCGCGGACTTGGTGGGCACCTTTCCCAAAACGCTTCCCACCAGGGGAGTGTCCGATTCGGTCGCCTTGACCCTCGGTGTCCGCGAGCCGACGATGGAATCGCGTGAGCCTTTGTCTTTTGGAACGGGGGAGCTCAAATCCATCACCGAAGGCTTTGGGAAGGAATATGAGGATGAGGTGTTCGATAAGCTGGTGAGAAGCTGCACCCTGGACGAACTAGTGAACCTCGTCCAACACGCGGGGTTCGGCACGAACGCGCTTCCTTCGATCGATAAGCCGCGCTGCCTCGACCTAGATGGGCCATGCGGAATCAACACAACCGTCCTTTCCTCTTCTCCCGGTAACGCCGCCTCCTATCCTAGCGCTTCCACCATTGGCCAAGCTTGGAGCCTGGAGCTGTGCTATCAATACGGCAACTCCGTCGCTGCGGAGGCGTTGGCCCTTGGGATCAATGGATGGTATGCCCCCGGCGCCAATCTGCATAGAAGCCCTCTGAGCGGCCGCAACTTTGAGCATTTCTCGGAAGACCCCTATCTTTCCGGATCTTGCGCGGCCTATGTGGCAAGCGGCGCCAAACACGGCGGGCTTTACGCCTATGTGAAGCATTTCGCCGCCGACGAAAACGAATCGGGCACCAACGGCCAATACCATTTCCTTACCGAGCAGGCCCTTCGAGAAATCTATGCAAAGCCATTCGAAATCGCGGTGAAGAAGGCGTCCGTCAACGGAATCATGCTTTCCAAAAACCGCATCGGTTATGTCCGCGCGGCCGGCTCCACCGCCCTCATTGAGGACTTATTGCGAAAAGAGTGGGGGTTCCGCGGCGCCGTGATCACTGACTATTACGTCGCAGATAACGTCATGGACGCAGATGAGGCGATCCGCGCCGGCGTAGATCTGATTCTCGAGGGCGAGAAGGTGACTTTCGACGACAGCGAAAGCACGACGTTTGCCTACCATATCGCAAGGGCCGCGAGGAACGCGATCTATTGCTATTGCGAAACGATGGCCGCCGCCAACGAAGCCAAGTCCCTTCCCTTTGACCATCATACGGGCGCCAAAAACGACATCGACCCCGTATGGAAACCCATATTGCTTGCGGCCGATGCCGTTTTGGTTCCGTGCTTTGTCGTGTATGGGATATTCATCTTCAAAAAGATAAAGCCGCAAAAGCTCGAAAACCACTCGATTTAGGCTATAATTTGCGCCGTTTTTTTGAAAGGTTACGCACCGAAAGCAGGGTGCTTTTGCCTTTTCGTGTCCATTAGAAAAATCAAAATGTGTCCACGGGGACTAGGCTTTTTCGGACGCGAATCGCTGCGGCCCCCTCTGCTTTTGATCCTTTTGGGCCGCCTTTCTTTATCGAAAAGATAAAAATAAAATATGGTCAACGCCATCGCTTAACATCGCTTTTTTATGAGCGGATTCATCTATTCAGGAGGTTGGATTATGGCAAACGCGAAATCGATTGTTGGAAAAGTCGCTTTTGGTCTTGCTGCGGCGGTCCTTGTCGCCATCCCCGCGGTCGCGACGCCGGTTTATTTGCAGAACGAGACGGCCATCAAAGGCTTTCTTCTTACCAATACCGTCAGCGTCTCGGGCGAAGAGAAGACTGCGAGCAAGGAATCCGGAGACGCCCTGGCCAAACAGGCGCTAGCAGACGGAACGGTATTGCTCAAAAACGAAGGCAAATGCCTCCCGCTAGACGCCGCTAACGATACCAAGATCAA
Source organism: Bacilli bacterium (assembly GCA_024693415.1). Next base: position 5,421 of record JAILKX010000193.1, on the reverse strand, counting down.
CGTCCTCGGATACCATTCCGTGGCCTGGCTCCATGGCGGATCTGGCTCGGGCATGGTCAGCAAGAACCCAGATGATGAAGGGTTCGCGGACATCCTCACTTCCTTGCGGAACTACAAGGGCGCTGAGATCGAATTGAATGAGGACATCCTCGCCTATTACCGCTCCCTTCATAACGCGGGAGAGAACCCCGACATCGACACCCTTAACTTCAACCGCGACACGAAACCCCACGCCTTTGACCTATACGATCCCGCTATCAGCGGCGATTACCAGACCAAATTGAATGAAGCCGTCGACTTCTCCGACGTGGCCATCGTCGTCATCGGCAGGCAGGGCGGCGAATCCGAGGATATGCCGGAGGTCCAATACAAATCCGGCAACCGCGTGGACGAAAATAGGCACGACCTCCAAATCAGCGAAGAAGAGGAAGCGCTGCTTCGCTTTGCCGGCGAGAATTTCAAAAAGACCATCGTCGTCATCAATTCCACCAACCTCTTCCAAATGGATTTCCTTGAATCCATTCCCGGCATCGACGCCGCGATGTATATCGGCCCCTCGGGGACCCAGGGCGCGGACATCATCGCTAAGATGCTTTTCGGCGATGAGGTCGCCCCTTCCGGCCATCTCGCCGACATCCTTCCTTATGACTTTACGCAAAACGTCGCCTACGAATACGCGGGATACGAAGGCGTAAGCTTCTTCTCCAACACGACGGACTACGGCAATAACCAAAGCACGAACGCCGGCGTCAGCAAGCGCCCGAGCCTCCCCTATGTCGATTATGTCGAAGGGCTGTATGTCGGATACCGCTATTATGAGACCGCCGACAGGATGAACGCCTTTGCCTCCGCGAGCCGCGATCTGCTCGACGGAACCAAGGCGAGCGGCTATGACGCGGTCGTCCAATTCCCGTTCGGCTATGGGCAATCCTATACCGATTTCAGCTGGGAAATCGGCGAAATCAGCGTTCCTGAAGGAAGCGCGCTGACCGCCGAGAGCAAGATAACCTTCCAGGTCGTCGTCAAAAATATCGGAGAAAGCATCGGCAAAGACGTCGTCCAATTGTACCTGGATCAGCCCTATACTTCGGGCGGGATCGAAAAAAGCGCCACCAAGTTGGTGGATTTCGCGAAGACGAGCCTCCTGGCGCCGGGCGACACCGAAGTGGTGACCCTTTCGGCAAAAGCACGCGACCTCGCCTCCTACGACTGCTACGACAAAAACGGCAACGGAAAAACCACCTACGAGATCGATCCGGGTGATTACATGTTCCGTTTCGCCACCGATTCCCATCACAATAAGGAGATGGTCAACTCGGCGAAGGCGACGCGCACCTATAAGGTCAACGAGACCATTCTGATGGACAAAGACGCCTATACGGGCGCGACGATCGACAACCTTTTCACCGGAGAAAAGGCGATCGACGGACGTGCCGTGGACGGACTTGACGTAGATGGGTGGGACATTCCCTATATCAGCCGCGCCAATATGCCTTCCGGCCCCGTCCATCAAACCTCAACGCATGATAAATCCACGGGGCGTGCGATGGATCAAACGATGATCGACAACGCCCTCTTCGCCGGTTCCAACGGCTTGGACGCCACCGCGTTCAACGCCTGGAACAGCGCGACTGTGGACGAATTCGGTGAGACGATCGAAATCGATGATTTTGATTGGGGCGCAAACTATGAGACGGGGACCCTCTTCAACAGCGACGGCACCTTAACCGACCTCGGCGAGGATCTGGCCCTCAACGCCGACGATGAGTCTTACTGGAGCGACGTTCTGACTCAGATGACCTATGAAAGCGCCTTGTCGTTCGTGAACCAAGCTCACCCCAACACCAAAGGCATCGCCGCCCTCAATTATCCTGCGACCGTTTCTTTGGATGGCCCGGCGCAGTGCGGTTCCTTCCGCCGCGCCGGAAGCGATACCGGCGTCGGCTTCCCCTGCGCCGCCGTCTTGGCGCAGACCTGGAACAAGGACCTTCTGTTCGAAGTCGGCCTCGAGATGGGAACCCAGATGACGATGCACGGGATTTACGGCATCTATGGATGCGGCATGAATATCCATCGCACCCCCTTCGGCGGACGCAATTATGAATATTACAGCGAGGATCCTTTCCTGACTGGCGCAATGGCGGTGAACTACGCGAAAGGCGTCAAGCAAACCGGAAACCTTGCAATTCTCAAACATTTTGTTTTGGCAGAGACCGAAACTTCTCGCGATTCGCTTTATACCTACTTAAGCGAGCAGGCGCTCCGCGAAATCTATCTTGAGCCCTTCCGCATGGCGGTGGAAGGCGAGGGCCTCTGCGCCGGCGCAGCCGAATATGCGGAGGAAGGACGCCGCTATGAGCCCGTCTGCAATGGCATCATGACCGCCTATAACCGCATCGGCAGCGTTTGGGCCGGCGGAAGCTGCGCCTTGATGAAAGGCGTCTTGGCGAAGGAGTGGGGGTTCATCGGCGAAATCATTACCGACTACTCCGACTTCAACCAATACATGAACCTCGACCAAACCATGCGCTATGGCGGCGGACTCGGCATGGCCGTCTCCCTCCGCTTCAACTGGAGGGAAGGCCGCGCGAAGATTGCTCTCCGCGATGCGATCAAGGGCGTCATTTACGCCAATCTCCGCGCAAAGTTAGCCAAAGCCCGCTACGATGAGCACCCCTATGCGGGTAAGAAATCCTCTTCCGCCGTCGTCACGCAGCCCTTTGACTGGGTCACCCCGGCGATCGTCGCGCTTAACGTCGTCTGCTATCTTGGAGCCGCCTCAGTCATCTACTTCGGAATCCTGGGCCACCCGGGCCTGAAGTTTGGCAAGCGCAAAGCCGAAAAAGCCGAATGACATAGCGATGCGGCCGGCTGAGAAGTCGGCCGTTTCCCGCTAAACCAACCCGTTGAACAGAAAGGAAGCCCTATGAAGAAAAACAAAGTAATCCTCCCTTTGCTTGCCAGCCTCTTGTTTGGCTGCTCTTCTGAGGCTTCTCTTTCCTCTTCTTCCGCTTCACCCCTGGTTTATGATGAGCTCTTGGAGGGCGAAGCCGCGATAATGATGCATGAGGAGAAGGTTCATCTTTGGTGGAACGACCCCTCTTTCGATGGATATCGGATATATGGATCAAAGACCCGTTTCGGCAGTTATTCCATCCTGTCTGGGGATGCGCCGCTGCAAACCCAGAATTACGTGAGCGAAGAGAACCGTTACGGATACTTCCAAGTGGTCGGGCTCAAAGAGGGGAAGGAATATCCGATCGGGGACAACCTATCCCTATGGGGCTCTTCCATGCTCATCGCTTCCCCCGATGACGACCTGATGGCCGTCCAAGGCGAAATCGATGAGCGCCACGAGCGTTTGGAATCGGGCAGCGACGGCCAATTTTCCTCAGAGCGCTTTGGCGTGGCGTTCTTGCCGGGGGATTACCCCGACATATCCATGAAACTTGGATACTATTCCTCGGCATACGGATTAGGGGAAACCCCCGACGAGACTTCTGTCGGCGAGCTATATGTGTCCACTGACGTTTTGGGAAACAACAACGCCACCTGCACCTTCTGGCGCAACGCGGAGAACCTTTCCTTCCCGAACCCCACCCAATTCGCCGTATCCCAGGCAACGTCTTTGAGAAGGTGCCATTTTCGGAGGAATTTGGCCCTCTCTCATCCGAGCGGATGGAGCTCAGGGGGCTTTTTGGCAGACTGCAAAATCGACGGAACCGTTCAACCGCGCACGCAGCAGCAGTGGATTTCCCGCAATGACGAAATGAACCTTTGGTCAGGGTCGGGCCACAATTACGTCTTCGTGGGATGCGAAGGCGGATTGCCCGAAGACGCCTGGGCGGAAAACACCTCTCGCACGACGGTTATGGAAAAAACGCCAAAGATCGCGGAGATGCCTTTCCTCTATGAAAGCCAAAACTCCTATTACGTATTCCTCCCCGATGTTCGCGATGCCGTTTCCGGAACCTCTTGGGACGAAGGGGAAATCGGCGATGGCCTGAGCCTCAGCATCGACCGCTTTTACCTCGCGAGGGCGGAAGTCGATGACGCCGATTCCTTAGACAGGGCCCTGAAGGAGAAGCAGGGCATCATCTTCACCCCGGGAATCTATGAATTGAGCCACCCCCTTCACGTCGAAAACGACAATGCCCTCCTTTTGGGGCTTGGCTATGCAACGCTGCTCGTTGGCGAAAACAATCGGGAAGGCGCGGTGCTCATCGATGACGTGGAAGGATTCCGTTTGGGCGGACTGCTGCTTGATGCGGGGAAGAAGTCGGATTGCCTGCTCCGCTTGGGGAGCACGAAAAGCGCCCCGAACAAGCCAGCTATTCTAAGCGATCTTTTCTGCCGACTCGGCGGAAAGGAGAACGCCCATACTGAAGTTGACACGATGGTCGTGCTGAATCAGGGCGGGGCCATCGGAGATAATTTCTGGCTTTGGCGGGCCGATCATTCAAGCGGCGTCGCTTGGGAAGATTATGAAGAAAGAGGCGACACAGTATATGGAAATCCAGGCCAAACCGGCCTTCGGGTTGAGGGAGACAACGTCGTTTGCTACGGATTGATGGTCGAGCATTTCGAAGGCTACCAAACCATTTGGAACGGAGAAGGCGGCCGGACCTATATGTATCAGTCAGAGGTTCCGTACCGAGTTCCGTCGCAAGAGAAATGGATGAGCCACGACGGAACGGTCGAAGGCGCGTCCTCCTATAAGGTTGGGGACCACGTCCAGACGCATGAGGCCCATGGCCTAGGCATCTATTGGGTCCATTACACGCTCGATTATCTCGACCACGCCATCGAAGCGCCAAACAATGATGGCGTCAGATTCCGCCATTTGGTGACCACGACCTTCACGGGCTATGAAAACGGCGCCATACGCCATGTCATCAACGACGTAGGCGAGACCGTGGGAGAAGGCGGAATTTTCCGCGCGTTGATCGATGAATATCCTCAGAAAGGAGAAGCGCAATGAAAAAATTATCCATAATCGGTACCCTGGCATGCTCTTTGGCGCTGTTCTCTTGCCAGAGCACGCCACCCTCCTCTTCGGTTTCTTCCGTTTTCTCTTCCTCGGACGCCCCCAATATAAGGCAAGGCTATGTTCATGCTGACGGGGCAAACTTGAAAGATGGCGACGGCAACCCCTTTTTGCTCCGGGGGACGAATCTTGGCGGTTATCTGATCCACGAGAGATGGATGTGCCTCACCGATTCCCCCGATATGCTTTATACCGTCAACGCCCTGACCGAGAAATATGATCGCGACAGTGCCTTTGAGCTATTGGATATCTATCAGGAGAATTTCTTCCAGGACGAGGATTTCGACAACGTCGCCTCACTTGGGCTGAATTGCCTCCGCCTGCCCATGAGTTACTTGGATGTGTTCGATCTGGATTTCGATTTGATGCGTTCC
>JAILKX010000191.1 GCA_024693415.1 Bacilli bacterium | reverse complement strand
GCCCCTTCGTTGAAGAGGTATTTGCCCGCCAAAGGGGCTAAGCCCCACATGATGACCACAAGGATCATCCCAAATAACGACAGCACCCGCGCATTCGCTTTCATGACGGAAAACGATTATATGCCCTTTACGGAATTAAGATATATGGATATGCGCGCGCAAGCGAAGACAGCCGATAAAAATGTAACCTATTTATCAACAAAGGTTCATAGGTTAGACGGCAAGCCAAGGGAGCTTCAAAAATTATAATGCCCCAAAATCAAGGCATTTTGCCTGTTCGTGGGGCATTATAATTTTTGGCCTCTGCCCGGCAATCCATGAAAAAAGGCGAACTTACCGTCGAAGAAGCGATTCACCAAGAACGTTTTGCCGACTCTTCGCCTTCCCATGAACTACGACGAATTCGGATTTTTTTGACTCCAAAACCCTCTGCAATTGTCTGATTTCCTCTTTCCTTCCAATGATTTTCATGAATTATAATGCCCCAAAATCAAGGCATTTTGCCTGTTCGTGGGGCATTATAATTTTTGGCCCCTGCCCGGCAATCCATGAAAAAGGGCTCCGCGAACGGAGCCCCATGAAGCCAAATGTCAGGCGCTGAGCGATATCGAGCCGCTATAGATTGCGTCCGCGGCATAGATGACGATCTGGAATTCAAACGTCAATCCCGACCCTTCCGGCGGCGCGGACATAAGGTTGATCGCAAGGACTAGGGCTTCCGCGGAAACGCTCGAGAAGGAGAAGGCCTTCTTCATCCCGATCGCCTTCGCCCCGCCCGAGGCATAATCGGCGTATTCGGAACCCTCGTGAGCGGTTACGTTCATCTTTACAGACACGGACGAGAGCAACGACGCCGCGTTCTCCTCGGTCGCGCCTAGGGCGCTGTTGTCGATGGCGATGCTCACGGCGGTCCCATCGATCTTGGATGAGACCTCCTCGGTGGACAAGAAGGTCAGTTCCCTGTTTTCCCGCGCGACCGCCACCCCGCTAGGATCATAGGTGACGTCGATCGAGGAGATGCGGTATTGCTTCGTCGCAGGCGGAATCAGTATCTCATTGACCCCTTCCTGGGCCTTGATGGTGATCGTCGTCCCTTCGACCGAGGTCGATGCGACGCCTAAGCCCCCTTGGGGGAAGACGGCCGCATACCTCGCATCCGTGGCGCGGAGCACCACTTCCTCGATGGTGCCGACCGCGACCTTGATGGACGCGGCATAGCCGACATAGATGCGGAAATGGTCGGCGTCAACGGTCCTGATCGCGGTGCTCCCGCTTACCTTATTCACCGCGAAGGTCGCATCCCCTTCGCTCCAGGAAATCGAAGATCCATCCTCGCTCAACGCGCCTTCCTTAGCGAAGGTATCGAGGGTCAGGTAGCTCGACAGCGCAGTGCCCTCCGGCACGAAATACGCCTCGATCCTATTGTAGATAGACACCGTGAAGGACATCGAATTGATGATGTGCTTCCTATTCCCCTTGTGGTCGATACGGATGAGATCGGAAAGGACGTAACCCTCTTTCGGGGTCGCCGCGACGGTGACTTCCTGCCCATAGGCCAAGCCTTCGCTTTGGCTGAACTCCACCGTCCCTTCGCCTTCGACGACCGCTTTGCTGGCGGTAAAATCGGCGATGTCGTTGGACCATTCCAGCAATACGGCGTTATTACTGAGGTAGCCATTCTTGTCCGTCCACACCAGCTTGACGGTGACATAGGTGCCGTTACGCACGAAATACTGCCCATCCTCGCCAAGGAGCGTCTGTTTGGTGTTCGTGTTCGCAACGTCGTAGCAATAGCCGTTCCAAGTGATGAAGCCGCTATCGGCGCTCAAATGGTAAAGCGAGACGAAGGCGCAGTCCGTCGCATCGTAGAGGCTGCAGCTGGAAGATCTTTCGCCCGACGCCATATCGTCGATGTAGCCCGATACGATATAGGGAACGCCAGCCGCCCCTTCCTGCGCCTCTTTCACGGAGGCGCTTATCGCCTCCGGCTCAGGCAAGGCGTGGGAAGCGCCCGTGCCGCGGATGAATCCGCGCTCATTCACATAATAGGTGACGCCTTCGATGGCGAGGTATTGCGGCTGCTCAAAGCTCACCGCGGTTGTCTCGCCCTCCGTCGGCGACCAGCCGAAGAATTCGCGCAGCATATCCTCGCCGACGATCGCGGCCTCGAATTCGATTTCGTATTCGTTCAATCCCGAAGAGGTGAATGTGAGGCCATCGCCATTCTGGGTGTATGAGGTGTAAGAGATCCCGGTGAGAACCGCCTTCCTGCCCTGGTTGTAATGGGTGAGGGACTCGGTGCCGCAGAAGGGGGCCGCCTCGATCGTCTCGGCGATCGCATAGACGCTTTGGACATCATCGATCCAATACTGAAGCCCGTTCCTCCTGACTTTGCCTTCGACCGCGACGGTCGTTCCTATGGGAAGATCCTCAAGCGCAAGCGGGCCGATGACTTCTGTGCCCCGCCTGCCATCCCCGATGAAGAAATGGTCGCCATAGGTGGCCGTGATGACCCCTTTGACGCAGACGTACGTGCCATCGGCGTATCCGACGGCCTCAGCGATCGTGATCGCCGCGAGGGCGTCGAGCCCCATCATCCTGACGAAGTGCAGCGCATATGTCCCGGCATTGAGATCGAGAACCCCCTCGATCGATATCCTGCTCCCGGCGGCGACGCTCCCGTCGAGCGCGCCATCGCGGTAGCCCCAGCCGTTAAGGATATCCTCGTCGACCAAAGCCGCTTCAAAGGCGAACGGAAGCGATGACCCATCGGCCAAGACGAGGCTTCCATGGACCACGCCGTCATCGGCGGCGATGCTTTCCACTAGGACGTTCGAAGCGCGGAAGGCCCGCGACTGGGCTTCCGAGGAAGCGAACCAAGTACCATTCAAAGGATCGATCCAATCGACCGCGCGCATCGTGGCGTGGGAATAGGCTTCCCTGACGCTGCGGGCTTCGAACAAAAGGGTTCCGTCAGCCTCTATCAGGCTCCCATACGCCGCAACGCGGGTTCCGACGCCGCAGGCGTGGCCTTGCCGAAGGACCTTGACCGCCCGAGAGCCTTCCTGGAGATAGAAATAATCCCCATAGGTCGCGGTAACCTCGCCGAGGACGATGACCGTTGTCCCGATTTCGGTCCCGTATAACGCCTCGGGGAAGAAATACCCGCATCCGCCGATCGTGATGCAGTGACCGAACTTGCCTACGGTCGCGCCCCGATAGCAGATCTCGGCGATGATGCCGCCGTCGAAGCGCTGGTCGCCGCCGTCAGGCAAAATCGAAAGCGTATCGCCCTCGATTTCGACGTAGCCGCCGGTATTGTCGTAATATATCACATCATATTGGTAGCCATTCGCGTCGAACGAGGTGATGAGCTGCTGATCCTCAAGGACCCCATCGGCCCACGAATCATACATATAGCCCACCTGTTCGTAATAGTGATGCTCGATGTTCTCATGAGGACTCGCCTCAGAGGAATATGGCTCTGGGGTCGAGTAAGCCGAGGAATATTCCTCAGGCGAGGAGTGTTCCTGGGCGCTATTTTGCTCGCTTGCGGGCGCGAAAGGCGAATCGTCGCTTCCGAAAGGATTGGAAGACAGGCCGCAGCTCGAAAGCGCAAGCATAGCCGCGATGGATAGAATCATCTGCTTGGGTCTCATATGGATTCCCCCTCAACTCTGATTGCCCCTCATTATAGTTTACGCACGCCCGCTATGCATACACCCAACGAACCCGAAGAGGCCAAAAGAGCAAACCCGCGGGGGACGTGTATGCGAAAACGCCGCTTCCCAATATCGCAGGATCCTGCTAGGTACCCTTGTTCTCGCTGCCGCTTGCCAAGGCAACATCCACCGCTTCCGCGCCCAAAAGCATATGCACGTCCCCCACGAAATCAAAAATCCCCCGCCGCAAAAGCGAAGACGGGGGAAATGATCGGAATTAAGCCTTACGCCCTTTTGCGGCGGTAGAAGAAGAGTCCGATGACGGCGATCGCGCCCAAGGAGACGATCGCGATGATCGCGATGTTGGTTTGGCCCTGCTGCTCCATCGGGGCGACGAATCCGGCGCCGTCGACGGAATAGTTGCCGCTGCCGTCGAGGCTGATGGTCTTGCCATTGGCCGCCGCCCAGTCTTCCCAGCGTTCCAAATGCCTCACGTCGAGGGTGCAGTCGAAGATCTTCAATACGTCGAGGACCTTGTCCATCCGAAGCGTCTTCTCGCCGGATTCGAGCTCCACGATGAATTTGGCGCTGACGCCAGCTTCTGCTCAAACGTCCATTTCATGAAAAATACCCTCCAGCCTTAGACTGATTCCAGTCCAGACTTTTGGGTACATTTCAAGATGACGACTCTTTTATTTACCTTAGTGAGCGTAGAGGTTCTAAAGCATATTTTCGGTGCGCTAATTGAGGAATAAAGAATTAATCACTCGGTTTTTGTTATTCACCATATTCGAATCCTGGATAGCGAATTTATAAGGTGCATAAAAATATTGATATAAGGATTAGGGGCCCAGGTGGCTTTTCGTTGACAAAAAAAGGGGGGCGGAAAAGTCCGTGGAAGCATGCATATATATGCCGAAATTTCCCCGATGGTGCCGAGTTTTTCCAAATTGAGGCCTTGTATATTTGAATATATATAGTTAAAATGATGGGCCGTAAGGGTATTCCGACCGATAAAAGGCCGTAAAAACCTTATACGCCCGATAGATGTGAT
>JAILKX010000117.1 GCA_024693415.1 Bacilli bacterium | reverse complement strand
CCGGAGGTCGCGGTAAGGATCATGGCCTTCTTGTGGTTCGCCTCGCTTGCTTTGCTCTTCGCAAGCAGATGGGGCAATACCGTAAGGGCCATGTCCTTGAAGGCGAAGGTCGGCCCATGGTAAAGCTCGAGGAAAGAGACGTCGCCGAAGGAAGATAGCCTTAGGATATCCTCCTCGAAATTGCCGCTTTGATATGCTTTGGAGATCGCTTCGTCGAGCTCCTCGGACGAGAAATCGGGGAAGAAATAGGAAAAGACCTTCTTGGCGAGCTCGCCATAAGAGAGATTCACATCCCCTTCGGAGGAGGGGTAATCGTCGAATCCGTCCCTGATGAACAATCCGCCGTCGCTGCTAATTCCTCTCGCAATGCATTCCTTGGAGGGGCAATTCACTCTTTTTCTAGTGCTGGTGTAGGTTTCCTGATAATTGAACATAGGGAATGTATACCATCAAACTGTCTTTATATCAAGGACAATTGCATTTATTTTAGAAACAATTACGCATATTTTAATAGCCTACCCTCGTTTCGCGGGTAGGCTCTATTGCAATGGAGGCTAGAATCGGCCGACCCCGACAGCCTTGCCGGCTCGGGCGGGGCCTGATGGGGCTACATCGATTCGAGCATCTTGAGGACGATTCTATTCGATTGCATGGCGGCGAGGTCGCCGAAATTCAGATAGCTTTCTCCGGCTTCGCCGTCGGCTTTGTCGCTTAAGGTCCTAAGTATGGCGAAGGGCGTTTCGTAGGCGGTGCAGACCTTGGCGGCCGCAGCGCCTTCCATCTCGCATGCATAGGCATCGAAATCGCGCACGAGGCCTTCGACGTAATCCTTGGAGGCGATGAACTGGTCGCCGGTGGCGATGCAGCCTTTGAAGATGTGGCTCTCCTCCATGACGGATAGGGCGGATTGGTAGGCGAGGTCGACTAGGCCCTTGTCGGGATAGAATTCTTCGCCTGGATCCTGCATGCCGGGGTCTCCGCCGCCCCAGACGAAGCCATCGTTGGTCACGTAGCCGTAATCGTGCTCGACGAGGCTAGTGGCGATCACCTCGTCGAGGACGCTTTCCTCGTCGCGGGTCCCGCCGGCGATGCCGGTGAAGATGACGCTTGAGATGTCGAAGAGGCTGAGCATCGAGGTGATGCCGGAGGCGCAGCGGATCTTGCCGATGCCCGAGGGCGAGATGACGACGTCTTTGCCCTGCAGGGTGCCGACGTGGAAGGTGATGCCTCCAACGGTCCTCTTCTCCTTTATGGAGGCGCGCTCGAGCAGGAGGCTGACCTCGTTGTCCATCGCGGAGATGATGCCGATGTAGGTCTTTGCCTCGGCTTGGTTTGCGCAGGACGGGAGCGCGAAAAGCGCGATGGCGGCAAGAAGGATTGCTTTGTTTGATCTCATGGGGTGGCCTCTTTGCTTCTTTACGACTCTTTAGTATAGGTGCGCGCCAAGGATTTCCCAAATGAAAGCGGTTCAACGCGCGCCGATGATTGCCCCGCTCGCCGACGAAACGGCAGCGGGCGGGAAATCGCAATCTTTTCTTGCTTCAGGGCGATTTCGAAGGCCCTTTCAGCGGTTTACCATTCGCCGCCGCCTTCGTAGAGGACGAGGTAACCGTCGCCAAGCTCTTCCTTGACCCTTTCGTAGAGCGGCTTTTCGACCTGCTCATAGAACTTGGCCCATTGCTTCTCGTTCCAATAGCCATCGTCGGATGGGCCATCGGCATGCATATGGTTTTCGTAGACGCCCATGGCCTCGAACAGGTCCTCCAAGAGGCCTTCCGACAGACCGAGCTTGTCAATATCGCAGGGATAGCCGCATTTTTCGTAGGCCTCTTCGTTCGCGGCGAAAAGGCATTCGTCCCCATCGTCGAAGCCGAAGCGGAGCACGCAGCGCGGGTCATAGCCCTTCGGCTGCGAGAAGGACGGATCCATGTAGGCGATGCCGGAGGGCATGTTCCTGATGTAACCGACATGGCCATGGCATTTGAAATCGGCGGTGAAGGTCGCGATGTCGACCTTTTCGTCATCGATATAGCCGCGGAGGGCCCAATGCCTTATTGGGGATTCATCGTAACCCTTGGCCGGCTCCATCCTGACGTCCAGCAGGAACCCCTCATCGAGGAAATCGTGGGGGAAGAGTTTCGCCTTCTTGACCTTGAAGATGAGGCATAGGCTGAAGAAAGAGCCGACATAGGGTATGGTTTCGATGGTTTTGACGCTCCAACTCCTCAGATAGAGGTAAAGTTCTCCCCTCTCATCGTCGTAGATGATGTTGCTGAGGTCGTAGCCGGCCCCTTCCATGAGCAGCAGGGCGCACTCATAGATGGAGAGGTCCATCTTTTCGCGCGGATATTCCCCGCCGAAGACGGATTCGACTAGCTTTGGGATCTCGCGGTCGCAGTCCTCGAGGAGCTTTCTGTCGCCGAACCACTGCCCGTCCCACCGCTGCCCGATGAGGTATTTGGCTTGCAGATAGTAGCGAAGGGAGGCGTTTGGGTTCGGCTCGACGCCGTCTTTGGCGTGGAACTTGGCCAGGCGGATCGAAAGGTCGCCGAGGTATTCTTGGCCGGGGGCGTAGGTGTCTTCCGTGAGATGTTCGTAAAGGGAGGTCACGATTTCAAAGGCCTTGCGGCGGTTCATCTTCGTCGCATAGCCGTGGTCGTACATGTCAGAGAGTTTGTAGAGCGCCTCGACCTGCTCCTTCCAGACGCCGATCTTCGAGGCTTTTTTGAAGCAATTGAAGGCGGTTTGGTAATCCGGATACCCGCCGCAGCGGGCGTAATAGGCGATGTAGCCGCAGTTGATGAGCGCCTGGGTTGAGCCCATGGCGGCGGCCTTTTGGTAATATTCGTTCGCCTTGAAGTAGTCTTGGGTGCCAAGGCGCCCGGTATAGTATTCCGATCCGACGGCATTATAGGCCTCGAAGTCGCCGAGGTCGCCGAGTTTCATAAGCGTGTCGATGAGTTCCTTTTTCTGCCTCTTGGTCAGGGATTCTGCCTTCATCAGCTCTTCCGCGCGGTCGCCGAGGTCGGAGGCCTTATCGGGCAGGAAGGCGAACCTCTGATTCATGAGGGTGGTCTTGAATTCGCGGATCAGCTCGGTCATCTTCGCCCGCGAGACGTTGGAGGGGTAGAGCTCATCGTTCAGCCGTTCCCATTCATAGAGGACGCCATAGTCCATCAAAACGTCGCTTGGGCATTCCGAAAAGGAAAGGCAGGCGAGACGCGACCACATCTTGAACTTCGGGAAGGGCAATTCGCCGGAGAGCACTTTGTCGAGCCCGCGGACGACTTCGGATAGCGTGAGCGGTTCGTGGGGCGGGAAGAATTCCCCGGAATGGGAATCCCATCCTTCGAAAAGGTCCTTTAGGCCGGACTCTCCGTAAGTCGACTCAAAGCGGAAGTAAGGCAAAGCCGCTTCCCATGCGTTTTTGTTTTCCATGCCCTCCATTATAGCGCATAGGCTATTT
>JAILKX010000043.1 GCA_024693415.1 Bacilli bacterium | reverse complement strand
GTGAAGGATCTTCAGAAGCTGCTTCTCGTTCGCTTTCGGGTCTTTGCTGTGCTCATCGATGTAGCGCAAAGTCCTTCTTCCCTGTCCGATCAGGATCGTATCGATTAAATAGATCATCGGTTTCATAAGCTGAGCCACCTTCAATCAAAATGATTGAAAACATTGTATAGGAATCAGTCCGCGAATTGGGAAAAATTTATCCACCAAAAGGAATTGCCTCCACCGATACGATTATCCGGCGGAGCCTTCTATATAAATAAGGATACGCGCATGCGCATGAGCCAAAACGCATACACTTCCTCAACGGAATTGCTTATATCAGTGACTTGCAACGCCGTTCGTTCAGGCGATATGGATCTTGGGCGAGGCGGGCACCCCGCAGAACGCTCCCGCTTATCTCGGGCGCCGCCCTAGGGGCCTAGAGGCCGTTCTAAGAGCGATTTCGGTTTTAAGGGAGGTAAGTCCCTAGGATACCTATTTTCTTCTTAGAATGGCTTCTAGGGGCCAAATTGGCCATTTGGATAAAAGAAAAGACTGCCGAAAGGAGTAAAAGGCAGTCTTTAGGAAGGATGGGGGATTAGATGACGAGCGCTTTCGCGATGATCGGTCCAAGCCAGGCGTAGTAGGGGATGAGCAAGGCGGCGATTGCGGCGACGCAGGACCCGATGATGATCCAGCCGCGCTTGGTGATGCGCTTGCGGTTCTCCCACTGCTCCTCGCTCCAGGGGATGGTGCGGTAGACGCGGAACCCGACGACGAGGACCGTGACTCCGACGATGACCCCGGTCCTCAGCTAAACCTGGGCCTCGCCCGAGCTGCCGAGCAGCTGTCGGGGTGAGCCCGTCAACGGCCGACCAAAAAGTCCGCCCCAGCAACATCTGGAAGCGGATTTTTTTCGTAATCCGTGTGGGACGTGTATGCGTTTTCGATCAAATCAGTCGATGTATTTGAAGTAGATGAACGCGTCGGTCGGCTTGATGGTGATCATCTCTTTCTTATCCTGTTCGCGGTGGAAGAACCGCATGCCTTCCTCGTTGCTTAGGCCGAGGAGGATCTTTTTGCCATCGAAGGTGTTATAGAAGGTGCGGAGCAAGTCTGCCTTGGTCTCAAAGGTGAGGTCGCCTTCCATCTCGATGAGGGAGCCGGCGGTGGAGAGGACCAAGTCGAAGTCATTGGCCTTGTTGCCGTTGGCCGTGGTCAGGATGTGGTCGAAGAAGACCTTGGAATCCTTATTGAGGCAAAGCTGGGTGAGCAATAGGCTCATCATCTTATTGGAAATGATGGTGTTCTTGATGTTGAAGTCGTGGATGCTCGAGAGGTTCCGCGAATCGAGGAGCTCGGTGATGAAGGTGATCCCCTCGCGGTTCGGGAAGGATTTGGAAAGCTCGATAAGCGTCACGAACACATTGGCATCATAGCTTTCCGGCTGGACGGAATCATCGCTTAGGATCAGCACGATCTTCTGCCCTTTGGTGGCGGATATCTCTTCGATGAGGCGGGCGTTCTCCGCTTTCTCAAATCGCTTGAGCTCGAACGAAATATCGCCATGCTCTTGACTCTTTTCGAGGTTTTCGAAGATGAAGGGACTCTTGCTGTTGTTGCCGATCACGAAGACCGTCGCCCCCAGGGATTCCTTCGCGTTGAGGGGGATGAGCTTCCTGTCGTGCGCGTATTCCTTTTCCCTCTTCAAAGGGATCTCCGCCTCGTTTTCGGCAAGGACGAATAGCTTTTTGTCTTTATATACTGGGATCGCGGCGTTGTGCCTCCTCATGTAGGAGTCGATGGTCTCATCGGAGTCGATCGAATGGAATTCCGCCCCTTCGAAGGAGAAGAGGTGCGCATAGATCAGGCTCATCTGCGGGATGACGAGCGATTGGGCGATGACCTGGCCGATCTTGCGGTTGAAGGAAACGGGGATGATGGAGAGCTTCTTCAAAGTCGAGACGGTGAAGGAGAGGTTCTCGATTTGCCCCCTCATCTCGTCGGAATCGGTTTCGACGACGATCTGGCAATCGGGTTTGATGTCGAAAGAGCCGAGGCGCAGCACGATTTTGAGGTTCAATAAGTCGCCGTTGAGGACGTCGTCATCGTCGACGTCATTGACGTCATTGCGCGCCATGACGCAAATCTGGGAGGCGCGTTCGATGGAGATGTCTTCAAGGTTGGAACGAAGCAGGGGGTCGCCTTCTTTCACGATGAGCTTCACCTTGTATTTCTTATCGACCTCATTCGTAAGGAGCAGGGATTTGATTTCGCTTTCGATGTATTCCTTGCTTTGGTTGGAGAGGATGACAATATTGGATTTGAATCCCTTGATCATGAGGTTGTAGATCATGTCGGGGACCTTCGCGTTCCAGTTCAGGATCACGAAATGGTCGTCGACGAGGATCTTGCCCTTTGCCTTCGATTTGCTGTCGATGAAGGAACGCAGCGCGGTCGTGACGGTCGCGATGATGGCGCCCGAGAAGAGGACCATGCCGATTGCGACGATGACGATGGCGAGAATCAGCATCCTCCAGGATTCGCGGACGCTTAAGGTCGTAAGGGAATTCGGGGAGATCATCCATTTGACGCATCCGACGAACGCTTCGATGAAGCTGCCCTCGAAAAAGGATTTCTCATAGAAGAGCCCGTCTATGAGCAGGGCGATATTGGCGCCGATCACCAAAACTATGACGTTGATGGTGAGCATCGTGATAAGCGTGACGGCCAAAGGCTTCTGATAAGTCTTCAAAGTCAAGCCGGCCTTCATTTTAAAGAAAAGAGATTTCAGGAATTTCATGCGTGGACCCCCTGCATGGATGTTGCCATCATTATATAGGTCGCAAGCGCGCTAAACGACAAAAAATAGTGTTCGCGCCGAATATTGATACATGGGTCGCGTCTTTTTATGTTTTCGCCTTCTCGACGGGCGCTGAAATTGTTTTCTTCGTTCCCTTGGTTTGGGCAAGCCCAGGCACTGTATGCGACCATTTTTGAATCATTGAGCAAAATCACTATTTAAGTGATTACCCATTCGGGGCGTGGGAGTATAATTACTCAGAAAAGGAACATTGTTATGACGATCACCAAGAAACAAAACGGCTCTGAGCTTTTAGTGGAACTCAGCGGCAGACTCGACACCATCACCGCTCCGGAATTCAACAAATTTCTGACCGAAAACCTCTCCGGCATCAAGACGCTCATCATCGATTTGGGCAAAGTCGATTACGTCTCCTCCGCCGGTCTTCGCGTCCTCCTTTTGGCCCATAAGACCATGGCCGAAGAAGGGCAGTTGATCATCCGCCACGTCATCAAGGATGTCATGGATATCTTTACGATGACTGGATTCAACGAGATCTTCACCATCGAAGACTAAAGAGGAACACATATGTATATCCTTGAGCAAATCGCTGCTTTTGCCGCGGAGACGCCCAATAGCGCAATCATCTTTGACGAATCCCACGGCAAAGGCATCACCTACTCTCAACTGGACGACATGTCCGGCCGCATCTATGCCTATCTGAAAAACCACGGCATCGGCAAAGAGAGCTTCGTCCTCATCGATCTGCCCCGCGGCGTCCTCCCCATCATCGCGATGATCGGCATTTGGAAAGCCGGCGCGGCTTGGGCGCTCGTCGAAGATACCTATGCCCCTGAGCGCATCGAATACATCCGCAAGGACTGCGGCTGCAAACTCGAGATCAGCGGATCCAATTGGGACGAGATCATGAAGACCGAGCCCATCCCTGGGTTCGAGCCGCTTGAACCGCACGCCGCGGCTTACGCGATCTATACTTCCGGCACCACCGGAAATCCCAAAGGCGTCCTCCACGAATACGGCAACCTTGAGCGCGCGATCAATTCGATCCGCGTCAACGGCGAGACCCCGTTCACCGGAAAAGACCGCCTCGCCCTCCTTGCCCCGATGAACTTCGTCGCCTCGGTCATCGTCATCCTCAAGGCGCTCAGCATCCATAACGGCAAGACCTTCGTCGTTTCCTATGCGACCATCAAGAATCCGATGGCCCTCAAGATGTTCTTCTTCGAGAAGCGCATCTCCATCACCTTCCTCACCCCGTCGTACGTGAGGATGCTTGGCAATTCGACCGGACCGTTCCTCAGAATGCTCTTCGTCGGCAGCGAACCGGCGAACAACGTCTATAACAAGAACCTAGAACTCATCAATATCTACGCATGCTCCGAATCCGGCTTTGCCGTCGGCGTTTTCAAGATCGACAAGTCCTACGAGACCTGCCCGATCGGCAAACCCGAAGTCGAGACCAAGATCACCCTCATCGGCGAAGACGGCAACGAAGTGCCCGAAGGCGAAACCGGCGAGCTTTGCTTCGTCAATCCCTACGTCCGCGGCTATATGAACCTGCCCGAAGAGACCGCGAAGGCCTTCGTCAATGGCGTCTACCATACCGGCGACCTTGCCAGGAAAGACGAAAACGGCAACTACGTCTTGCTCGGCCGCTCAGGCGATATGATCAAGATCAACGGCAACCGCATTGAGCCGGCCGAAATCGAAGCCGCCGTCAAAGCGGTTCTCAAAGTCGACTGGGTCGCGGCCCGCGGATTCGAAGAAGCCAATAAGAGCTACCTCGCCGCTTACTTCACCCAGGACGTTAAGTTCGACCCCGAGGAAGTGCGTCAGCAATTGATGCGCCGCCTCCCGTATTACATGATCCCTGCCTTCTTCATCAAGATCGACAAGGCCCCGCTTAAGGCTAATGGCAAACTGGACCGCAAGGCCCTCCCGAAACCCGACGCCTCGAGCTTCAAGACCGATTATGTGGCCCCGACCAACGAGATTGAAGAGAAGATCTGCAATGCGATGGCCGCCGTTTTGAAGGTTGAGAAGATCGGCATCCACGACGACTTCTATGAGCTCGGCGGAGACTCGCTTGGCTCAATCCAAGTCATCACCAACGCCGAACTCCCCGGATTAAACGCCAGCGAGATTTTCCGTGGCAGAACCCCCGAAAAGATTGCAAAACTCTACGAAGAGAACCACGCCAACGACGACGGCGAGTCGCCGGAAGCCAAAAACGCCGCCGCGATGAAGGTCGATCATCCGCTCACCGCTGAGCAGCTTTACATGATCGACTATCAGCTCTATACCCCGAAGTCCACGATGTACAACCTCTTCTCGATGCTCAAGGTCGAGAAAGAGGGATTCGACCTCGAGAAGATGGCGGAGGCGATGGGCGCGGTCATCCGCAATCACCCGGCTCTCCTCACCACCTTCCATTTCAACAAGGATGGCGAGATCATCCAGCGCTACACCCCCGATGTCTTTGAGCCCATCAAGGTCGAGAAACTCACCGAATTCGAATTTGAGACCCTCAAGGACAACCTCGTTATGCCGTTCAAGATCATCGGCGGCAAACTTTATCGCTGCCGTCTGTTTGAAACCGAGAAATACGGCTATCTCTTCTTCGAGGTTCACCACACCCTGTTCGACGGCACCTCGCTCAAGGTCCTCATGGGCAACATCGGCAAAGCCTATATGGGCATGCAGCCGGATCCCGACTTCTATTATCTGATGCTCGCCCGCCGCGAAGAGGCCGCGAAGACCGATTTCTATCTTGAATCGAAGAAATATTTCGAGGACCTCTATGACAACGTCGAGTGGTCCAACTACCCGAAAATCGATCATACCTCGCGCGAAAACGACCTCGGCGAGCTCTTCGTGCCGCTCAACATCGAGCAGCCGCAGATGAATGCAATGGAGCGCGAATGCCGCATCAGCCGCAACGAATTCTTCATCGCGGTCGCGATGCTCTCCATCTCGCTCTACAACAAAGCCGACAACGTCAAGATCTCCTGGATCTACAACGGCCGCGAAGACGTCCAGACGATGTCCACCGTCGGATTGTTGTTCCGCGACCTTCCGATCGGCATCCGCTTCAAGCCCGAGATGACGCTCCGCGATTACTACGCCGAAGTCCATAACCAAGTCCAAGGCGGCATCGAGCATAGCTGCTATGCCTATGTCGATACCTCGAACCAGGTCGGAGACGCCGAAAGCGCCTATTTGCTTTACCAGCAGGATATCCGCGATATGGGCGGCGCCGGCGGAATGAACATCGAAACCGTCGACATCCGTCAGAACCAGGCGGCTTCCCAGTCGATCCTCGATATGGAAATCCTCGACGGCAAAGAAGGCCTGGTCCTCATGATCGACTATGCGGCCAGCCGCTATACCCGCGAGAGCATCGAGAAGTTCCGCGACATCTTCGTGAACACCGCCCAAGCCCTCGTCACCCACAATTCTCAGGAAGATATCACCATCGCCGACCTTCGCAAGAAACTCGCCGATAAGCAAAACTTCTTCGCGAAAATCATCTCCATCTTCAAGAAAAAGAAATAATGACCAAAGAGCAGCAAAGGCAAGTCGAGGCTAACATCAAGCAGATGGGTGCCCTGTATGGGGAAAACCATGTGCTCGAAGTCGACCCCGACCCCTCTCATTCCATCAAGTGCGCAAACGGGACTTTCGTTCCAAAGATGCAGGGCACCGTCCGCGCATTCAGGGGGATTCCTTTCGCTTTGCCGCCAGTGGGGGAGAGAAGGTGGAAGAAACCCGAGCCTACCTCAGACGGAAATGAAGTCCGCGAGGCATATTTCAACGCCAAGTCGCCCATTCAGACCCAAATCTTTTCCGAGCGCGCGTCCTGCTACCCGCAAAGCGAGGACTGCCTATATCTAAATATATGGATTAATGACGCGTGCGCGGCGAAGAACAAACCGATCATGGTCTTCATCCATGGCGGCTCCTATGGCTGGGGAGGCACGGCTGACCCGCTTTATGATGGCTATAACTTCGTAAGCCTGAACCCTGACATTATTTTGATCACGATCGCTTACCGCACCGGCATCCTCGGATTCCTTGACCTCAGCTACCTCAAAGGCGGCGAGGATTTCCCCGATGCGCCGAACCTTGGCCTGTTGGATCAGATCGAGGCCCTTCGCTGGATCCAAAAGAACGGGGCTGCGTTAGGGGGTGACATCCATAACGTGACCGTCTTCGGCGAATCCGCCGGCGGCGGAAGCGTCTCCATCCTCCCGATCATGAAGGAGGCCAAAAGGCTGTTCAAGCGCGTCATCGCCGAGTCTGGATCGCTAGCCCTCACCTACTCCAAAGAGGAGTGCAAAGAGCTTACCGATCGCCTCATAAAAGAGGCAAAGAGCGAGGACGTGTATGCGTTAATGGCGCTTTCAGAAGAGGAAATCTCCAAATTGAACCAACCGCTGAACGACTACAATAACTTCCCGATGAGGGATGGCCGCTACATTCCGCTCGACCCATATGAGCCTTATCGCAATGGCGAGACCAAAGACATCGATATGATCTTCGGCACCAACGCCAACGAGATGCACTATTGGATCGGCGAACTGGGTGGATTGTTTCAGTATTGCCTAGGCATGCCCATCAAATTCAAAGGCGACGTCAAAACCGTCGGCGAAGAGGATAAGCCCCGCGTCAAAGAGTTCATGAAGCTCATCGAGGGCAACCGCGTGAACAAGGTCACCGAATTTTATAACGAGACCATGTTCCGTCTCCCGGCCATCGTCCAAGCCGAGGCCCATGCCAAAAACGGTGGGAACATGTACATGTATTACTGGCAGGAGGAGTCGAAGATCGACCTTTACAAAGCCTGCCACGCCGTCGAGCTCGCCTACGTTTTCTATAACATCGAGGATACCGTCTACACAGGCGAAAAGGCCGATGAAGGGCTCGCCAGGCAGACCGCGAAGGCCTGGGCTAGCTTTGCTAGGTCCGGCGATCCGTCCTGCGATGGTATCGAATGGAAAAAATACGACGGCGAATCCAGAAATACGATGACCATCCAAAAAG
Source organism: Bacilli bacterium (assembly GCA_024693415.1). Next base: position 1,994 of record JAILKX010000043.1, on the reverse strand, counting down.
AAGGGTGGACAGTCGTGAGCGACCCGCTGCAAAAACAGAGGGAGCTCCTTACCCCGGTCGTCAAATACATGATCAACCCGGGGCTCGCGAACGTCGACCTCGACATGTCGCTGTTCACGAAAACAAAATCCTTGGTCAACGCCTCGTTCAATGCAATCTCGTTCTTGGTATCCGAGAAGAAGATCAGTTAACCGAATCCGCGGAGAACGCATACATGTCCCCCGCGGATTTTTATTTTCGATATTTATAAATCCCAAGACGCAGAGAGCGCTGAAGCAACGGAGGCGCTTTGCGATTAACGTATTTTTTGCTTTCTTTCACGCTTATATAAGGCATGCAATTTTTGACCTCTGCTTGTTAGTTTTTGTCCAACGTCTGAGATAGAAGGCTTAACTTTTTATCATATGGGCGATGGAATTCGTTTTCGGTATACAACAGCTTCAGCTTGGCAGCATCTGCAAGAACGAGAATATTGTTCAGCGCGGCTTATTTTCGCTTAGCGAAGCCGGCTTTCAGGCGATAGAGCTCAACGGATTCATGATCCGCAAGACGCCGCTTATCGCCCGCACGCTGCTCAAGGTGTCCGGCATGGGCATCGAGAAGAGCCAAAAGCTTCCTTGGGAGAAGATCATCGCCGAAGCGCAGATGAAGGTCATCTCGATCCACGAGGACCTTGGAACCCTGGAGAATGACTTCGCCAAAGTGGAGGAGGAAATCACAAAATACGCGCCCCGTTACATCGTTGTGACCGGCATGTATAACTTCTCTTACGACGACGAAGGCGAGATCGGCAAGCTCATCGTCCGCTTAAATAGGGCGGGCCGCAATCTAAAGGCGCAAGGGATTTCGCTTCTATACCACAACCATTCCGCCGAATTCCAATCCGTGGATGAGACCACCAAAGCCTTCGACGTCCTCCTAGAAGGGCTCAATCCCGAGTGGGTGAATTTCGAATTCGATTCCTATTGGGCGACGGAAGCGGGGGCGGATGCTTTAGCCTGGATGAAAAAGCTCGGAAATAGGATGAAGCTATATCACGTATGCGACAGGGGCTGCCGCAAAAAAGGGCCTTATATCACTCCGATCGTGAAAGCCGACGCCATTGAGCTCGGCGAAGGATCGATGAACCTGCCTTTGTTATTGAAGCAAGCGGTGGCCCAGAACGTCGATGCGGTCATCCTTGAGCAGCACCGAAATTATTTTGCGGACGACCCCATCGCTTCGGCAAAGCGCTCGGCCAAGTACATCAAAGGCATCAAAAAAGCGGAATGACATCCGCTTATTTGGCATGATCCATAAGGGCCTTCGGTCCTTTTTCTTTTAGTGGGATGGTCACGGTTATGAAGAACATGTCACGCTTGATCGATATCTCGACCTTGCCGCCGTATTCTTCGGCGAAGGCGCGGATGGATTTGATCCCGAGCCCATGCTTCTGTTTGGTGTCCCGCTTGGTCGTCTGATAGTCCTGCCCCTGGATTTTCCTCTCGCCCTCAAAGTAATTGTATTCCTCGATGAGGAAGTTATCACCCTCCTGGCGAAGGGCCAACCCGACGATCTTCTTTTCCTCGTTTTTGATGTCATGGGTCGCCTCGATTGCATTATCGATGATGTTGGAGAAGAGGTAAAACCGCTTGCTCGAGGGGATGAAGTGGAGCGGGGCGCCGTTGCCGATGACGGTGAGCTTGATGCCGGCGGCTTCGCATTCGAGCGACTTGGAATAGAGGATGGTGTCCAAAACCTGAGAACCTGTATTGAAGGGGCGGTCGTAGATCTCAATCGAGGATTTGAGCTGGTCGAGCGTATCGGCGGCGACCTTATCGCCGAAGTCGTCGATCCTGTGCTTGATGTCGTGGACTTTGGCGTTGATGAGCGCAATCGATTGCTTGGAGTCTTCGAATTGCTTCTGCTGGGCGTCTAAGACCGCGTTCATCGTTTCGATTTCCCTGGTCTTCTGGGATCCGGTCAAGACGTCGGTCCTTAGGATCAGGCACAAA
>JAILKX010000006.1 GCA_024693415.1 Bacilli bacterium | reverse complement strand
GATGAAGGCCGTGACCCAGGTCTCGAGGTTATATCCGATGATGCGGACGTTGACCGAGTTCGAGTTCGCGACCGTGTAGAGGATGTTGTGCGCGGCGGTGCGGAGGACGTAGACGTCCTTCGCGCTGGAGGCATCGGAATCGTTCCAGCGGAGGGTATCGAGGGTCGTGAGGATCAAGTCGTTTCCGGCGTAGAGCATCTGGCGGGAATCCATGACCGTGTTGTCGGTCTTGTAGTCGCAGATGACGAGTCCGTCATAGCCCCATTCGTTGCGGAGAATCTCGGTGAGGAGGCGATAGTCGCCGCCGGTCCATTTCGCGCCGATGCGGTTGAACGAGCTCATGATGCCCTTGGTGCCGACGAAGGTCGTCTTGTCGCTAGTGGCGGTCGCGGAGTAGACGGGGTTATCGCTGCCCTTCACCGCAAGCTCGAATGGCTTGAGGTAAAGTTCGCGGAGCGCCTGCTCGGTGCAGTAGGTCGCGACGCCAGAGCGGTTGGTCTCCTGGTCGTTCAAGGCGAAGTGCTTGAGGTCGGAGACGACGCCTTTGGTGTAGGCTCCGTTGATGACGTTGACCGCCATCTTGCCCGAGAGGATCGGGTCTTCGCTGTAATACTCGTAGTTGCGTCCGGAGAAGGGGGAGCGATGGAGGTTGACCGCCGGGGCATACCAGCCGGTGTAGGGGAGGCCGTTGCCGCCGACGTCGCCCAATACGCCGGATTCGCCGACCATCTGGCCCATCTTGTAGGCGAGGTCTTTGTTCCAGGTCGAGGCGATGACGATCTCCGAGGCGAAGGTCGGGTTGTTCTTGTAGTGCGAAGCAAGGCCCGGCATGAAGTTCACGAAGCCGACGGGGCCGTCGGAGTCGTTGGTGAGGTTCTTCTCGATCGAGAGGATCGGCTGGGTCTTGAAGTCGCCGTAGTTGACGAGGTTGATCATATCCTCATAGGTGAGGCTGTCCAAGAGCTCGCCCCACATCGCGTCGTTATAGTCCTTGCCGTAGAGGTCGCGGAGGACGTGCTTGACTTCCTGGGCGGTCTTCGGCATTTCGGTGACGGCGTCGGCGATGGGGTTGTTGTGGGTCTTGTCGGCGAGGTATTCCTTCTCGCCCTCGAGGTAATCGCGCTCATCGACATCGGGTGCGGCCGGGAAGGTCTTCTCGAAGTTGGTGCGCGACATGCCTTTGCGGACGTATTCGTTGCCGTCTTCATCTTCGACGTAGACGTCGGCAAGACGGTACTGGATATCATCGAAATCGTCGGTGGTGTAGCGGTTTTCGACGACGGTCCCGGTGACGGGATCCTTATCGTACTTCTTGCCTTCCGCGAGGTTCAGCGTCACTTTGCCATAGGCGGTTTCGTCGACGTGGGAGTCCTTGCCGGCGTAGAAGGTGTAGTCGCCGGCTTCGGTTTCATAGCCTTTGAAGCTATTGCCGTTGGCGTCGTTGTAGTCGTAGGAGGCGAGGTCATAGGGGTCCACGTGGAAGGTGAACTCATGGCTCTTGCCCTTTTCGAGGAGCGGGGTCTTGGCGAAGTCGAGCAACTGGACGCGGCTCTTCTCGATGCCTCCCTTGGTGTAGGGGAGGGTGACGTAGAGCTCGGCGACGCCTTTGCCGGCGACGTCTCCCGTATTGGTGACGGTGATCTTGACGTCGACGCCGGTGGCGAGGCTTCCGCTGGAGGAGATCGTCTGGCTGAAGGTCGTGTAGCTCAAACCATGGCCGAAGGGGAACACAACCGCTTCGTCGTACCACGAATAGTCGCCGCCTTTGAGGTATTCCTCATAGCCGCGGGTCTCGTAGTAGCGGTAGCCGGTGTAGACGCCTTCCTCATAGGTGACCATGAAGTTATTGGCGACGTTCTCCCCGTTTTCGGTGAAGGCCGCGGAGGAGATGCCGTCGAAGTTCTGGCTGTTGTCGCCGAAGTTCTTCCAGGTCGGATCCTTGGTGAAGTCGCGCGAGAAGACGTCGACGGTCTTGCCGGAGGGGTTGACCTCGCCGTTTAGGACGCCGGCGATGCCGTCGGCGCCGTTGACGCCCGGGCCGCCGATCCAGAGGACGGCGTCGATGCGGGGATCGGATTCAAGGTTGTTGTATTCCTTGATGAAGTCGCACTGGAACGAAGTGAGGGTGTTCAGCATGACGATGACCTTCTTGAAGTTGGAGGTCGCCATGTCGAGCAGGTCATATTCGTTCTGGTCGAGCTGGAGGTAGTGGTTGCCCTCGATGCCGCCGTTATCGACGTTCTGGGAACGCGGGAGGTCGAAGGACTCGCCGCCGATGCGGGAGATGACGACGATCGCGGCGTCGCCGTATTCCTTGAAGGAATTCTTCAAGGTGCGGCTATAGCTCGAGGCCGGGGTCTCGCCGATGTCGAGGGTCGGGGCCTTGGTGGAGCCTTCGGTGAGCTGGGGGTTGCTGGAACGCCCGGCGCCGGAGGCGCTGCCTTGGTAGAACTCCTTGAGGGAGGGGTTCAGGACGAAGCCGCCGTTTTCAAGCCCTTGGTAGAGCGAGATGGCGCCGGCGCTGCCGGCATCGCCCGATCCGGAGCCGGAAAGGACGATGTTGGCGGAGTTTTTGCCGAGAACCGAGATCTTGGCGCCCGAAGCGAGCGGCAGGGCCTTGTTCTCGTTGAGGAGGAGGACGGAGCCCTCCTGCTCGATCTCCTTGTTGAGCTTTGCGCTGTCGGCGAGGAGGTCGTCTTTGTTTTCGTAGGACGTCTTGAAGACCTTCTCGACGGAGTTGTCGAAGATCGGGTTCAAGCCGCCCAGGAATGTGTCGATGGTGCCGCGGAAGGCCGTCGTGGCGACGATGGAGACCGCCAGGGCGAGGCCAAGGACCGCGCCGCCGGCGATAAGCCAGGCCTTACCGCTTCTTTTCTTTAGGAATTTGGTGAATCCACTCATATGTCGTTCCTCCATTATTTCCCGTCGATGTTGTCATAGAACGGGCTCCAGCTGAGCTTGCCGGTCGCGCCGTCGATCTTGAGGTAATCGATGACCGGGGCGAGCGCCTGCATGGTGCCGCTTCCCTGAGAGTTGTTCGGGGACATCTCGATGACGTTGACGCCTTCTTTGATGTTGATGCTGCCGAGCTCGGTGAGCACGAACGGACCGGGGGTGACGTTCGGGTTGCCGTTGTCGTCCCTGCCGCCTGCGAGGAAGGTCGAGGGGTAGCTGACGGCGCTGCCGTTGACGGTGATCTCATAGGCGCAATCGCCGGTCGGGGCGAACTCGGCGTCGAATTCGGAGGACCAGTTGACGGAGAGCTTGGCGCCGCTTACGGCCTCGCTCGAGGTGATCTGGAAGCGGATGACCGCGTCGGAGGTGTACTGGTAGGAGACCGCGTACGCATTGCCGGCGGAGCGGGCGCTGTTGGTCGGGTATTCGTCGACGAGGGCGCCGGTGGCGGTGGTGCGGATGACGCATTCGTCGCCCTTGGCCGCGCCGCTATAGCCCGGATAGTTGAACGACGGGTCGAACTCGGTGTACTCGGCGTGGAAGATGTCGGTGGTCACCGGGTTGGACTTCCAGTGGGCATAGTACTTGAGGTTGCGGTAGCCGGTGGTCGGGAAGGTGACGACCTTGCCGCCCTTTTCGGCGGTGTACCAGCCGAGGAACTCGTGGCCAGGCCTCGTCGGATCGGTCGCGGGGGCGTTGAATTGCTCGCCGCCGTAGAAGCTTTCGGAGGCAAAGACGCTGGACGGGCAGTCGATGTAGTTGTAGTAGTAGCTCACGGTGTAGCTGACCCTCTCCCAGACCGCATAGAGATCCATGTTCTCGGTCGGGGTGATCGGGAGGGTGATGGTCTCGCCGCCGTCGGTGAGCGACCAGCCCTTGAAGTTGTAGCCGCTGCGCTTCTCCGGCTCGGTGATCATCGAGCGGGTGAGCTGCTGGCCGTCTTCGATCTCGATGGTGGCATCGGGCAGAGCGCCTTCGTAGTCGCCATAGTGGATGGTGACGGTGAAGACCTTGATGTCCTCGGCGCGCCAGGAGGCGTAGAAGGTCTCGCTCTTCTTGATGAGATAGGGGAAGTCGACCTTATCGGTGCCCTCTTGGTTGGAGGTCCAGTAACGGAAGACGAAGCCATCGCGGGTCGGATCGGTCTCGGGGGCCGAGACGGTCTCGTTGTAGGCGACTTCGACCACGGTGGCCGCCGGGGCGCCTTCGTAGTTGTAGTCGAAGGTGACGTCGAACTTGGCGGCGTCCCAATGCGCGTAGAGCGTCGCATCGGCGGTGGGGGTGTAGGGGAAGGTCACCTTGTCGCCGTTAGATTCGGCGGTGTACCACCCTATAAAATCATATCCTTCGCGCGCGGGCGTAGGAGCCTCGCTCAGGGCCGAGCCTTTGTCGACCTCGAACTTGTACGGACGCGAGGAGGAATCGTTGAAATTGAAGGTAACGACGAAGCAATCGGCGTTGACCTGACCACTGTTGTCCGAGGAGCCGGAGTCGCATGACGCGAGCCCGGCGATCAGGGCCAAGGAAGTGGTCAATAATAGGAATCTGTTCCTCATTTTCTACTCCTTGTTGTTCATAGAAAGAAGGTCTAAGGGGAGTGTGAGTCCCCAAAGACCTTCCTCGTATTTATTTAGAGATGATGGAGACTAATCGCATTTCGCTTAGTCGTTTTTCTTGCGCTTGAGCGCGAGGGCGATTCCAGCGAAGGCGAGCGGGAGGGCCGCAGCGCCGGCAACGGCGATGCTTCCGCCGCAGCCGCCAGTGGCGTCCTTGCCGTC
>JAILKX010000135.1 GCA_024693415.1 Bacilli bacterium | reverse complement strand
GTATACTGAAAGGCGAAGGACATGGGAAACGGTGCTATTTTGAACAACATTGCCAACAGCCGCGCCATCGTCTTCGCGACCATCCCGGCCGAAGGCGACTTCTTCAACGCGCGCTTTTCCTTCGACGGCTCTGACTTCGGCTTATATGGCCTGCCGGGCATCCATTCGATCGAGGACATTTTCGGTTCAATCTACCTCCGCAGCGAGATGATCGAGGGCATCGGCCACGCCAAATACCTCGCGAACATGCACGAAGGCCTTAGCTCCGCGGCCCGGGGCAGGCAGGAATGCAACGTCTTGTTCCCCTTGGTCAAAGGGGACGGCAGGATCATGATGCTCATGCACATGTTCGCCGCCGACGAGAATGGGATGCTTGGGCTGATGTTCATCGAGGTCAAGGCCCCGGATAACCTGCCGCCGCTCGAGTTCCTCGTCTCGGGATCGTTCAAGGACCGCTTGACGGGCCTATTCAACTTCCAGACGTTCCAAGAGCATCTAAGAACCGCGGAAAAGGATTGCCTGATCTGCCTCTTCGACCTCAACGGGTTCAAGAGGATCAACGACAATTACGGGCATTCGGTCGGGGACGACACCCTCATTTACATCACCTCCTACCTCATCTCCATATCCACCAAGAACGAGATCTATTACCGCCGCTCGGGCGATGAGTTCATGATCATGTTCCTCGAGGATGACCTCGCCCACGCGAAGGATGTCATCTCGAAGATCGTGATCTACATCCAAAGCCTCGCGATCTTCAACTTCTCGCACCTCAAGGGATACGAGTGCTCGGCCGCGTTCGGCCTCGTCGAGGTGAAGGCGGACCACGGAAAGTTCATCGTGCCGCCCGAAACGGAGATCAAGCTCGCCGACCTCGCGATGTATGAGGCCAAAGCCGCGGGCGAAGTGCTGCGCTACATCCCCTTCGACGAGGGGCTCTCCCTCAGCGAATCCGAGGGGTTCGAGGAGCGCCTCGAGGCGGCCGCGCGGAAGTGCAGGCGCTGAAAATAGCATAATTACCGCCCATTGTGGCGGTTTTCTATTCGAAAATTCATGCGGTGTGCTAGAATTTTAAAGATTGCGGGCATGCCCGCTAAAATAAGGAGAAATATCATGAGCGATATCAGAATCCAAGACGATCTCTACGAATACGTCAACCACGATTGGCTCGAGACCGCCGTCATCCCCGACGATAAGCCGACCACCGGCGGCTTTGCCGACCTCGCGGTCGCGGTCGAGAACAACCTCATCGGCGACCTGAACGAAATGGCCGAAACGGGCAATTGCCCCGATGAGCATCTCGCGAACGCCGTCAAGCTCTACAAGGCGATCAAAGATGTCAAGCGCCGCAACAAGGAAGGCATCCGCCCGGCCCTGAAGTCCGCGGCCCCCTTGCTCAAGCTCAAGGACATGAACGCCTTCAACCGCCGCCTGCCCGAAATGGTGCTAGACGGCTTCCCCCTTCCCTTCAGGATCGACGTCGACGCCGACATGAAGAACACGGTCCAGCACTGCGTGATGGTCCAGGGCCCCTCGGTCATCCTTCCCGATGCCTCCTACTATAAGCCCGGCATGGAAGCCCAGCACGACGCGATGATCGGCCTCTGGTCGCAGATGGCTTCCGCCATCATGGCCAAGACGCGCCTGAGCCCTGAGGAGCAGGCGCAATACATCGAGGACGCCATCAAGTTCGACGCGATCATCGCGACCCTCGTCAAGACCAGCGAAGAATGGGCCGATTACCCCGCGATCTACAACCCGATGAAGACGAGGACCCTCGCGAGCCTCCTTAAGCCCGTGAAGTTCCGCAACCTCCTCGTCAAACTATTCGGCGAGGCTCCCGACGTCGTGATCGTCACCGAGCCGCGCTTCTTCAAGGGCTTCAAGAACCTGTTCAACGAAGAGAACTTCGAGCTCTATAAGCACTGGGCCTACGTCACCGAAATCGTCGGCTCCACCTCGCTTCTTAGCGAAGAACTCCGCAACTTGGGCGGCACCTTCCGCCGCGCCCTCTCCGGCATCGCCGCGATGCCGACCGCCGAGAAGTACGCCTATCAGGTGACCTCCTCGCTCTATTCCCAGCCGATCGGCCTCTTCTATGGCCGCAAGTACTTCGGCGAGGAGGCGAAGAAGGACATCACCTCGATGGTCTACGACATCATCGAGAAATACAAGCAGCGCCTCACCAAGAATGAATTCCTCTCCGACGCGACCAGGGAAAAGGCAATCCTCAAGCTCTCGAAGATCGTCGTCAAGATGGGCTATCCCGACAAGGTCGAGCCCCTCTATGACAAGTTCGTCCTCGACGAGGATGACAGCGCCTTCGTCATGGCGTCGAAGCTTGGCCGCATCCGGACCGAAGAGTCCTTCGCCAAGCTCAAAGAGCCGGTCGATCGCACCAGATGGAGCATGCCCGGCCACATGGTCAACGCCTGCTACAACCCGTTCACCAACGACATCACCTTCCCGGCCGCGATCCTCCAGGCCCCGTTCTATTCCATCAAGCAGACCCGTTCCCAGAATTTGGGCGGCATCGGCGCGGTCATCGGCCACGAGATCTCCCACGCCTTCGACAACAACGGCGCCAAGTGCGACGAGAACGGCAACCTCAAGAACTGGTGGACCAAAGAGGACAACAAGAAGTTCGTCAAGAACACCAAGGCGATGATCAAGGAATTCGATGGCATCGAATTGCCTTGGGGCAAGTGCAACGGCTCCTTCGTCGTGAGCGAGAACATCGCCGACAACGGCGGCATGGGCGTCACCCTCGACATCATGCACGAC
>JAILKX010000083.1 GCA_024693415.1 Bacilli bacterium | reverse complement strand
TACGCCTTCTCCTCGTCGATCCCGGCGTAGGTGACCTTGAAGGAGCATGCGCCCAAAAGAAGCGGGAACGCCAAAAATAATATGGAAGCGCATGCTGGCTTTTTCATCAGTAGATAATGGCTTTGCCTTCGTCGAGGTTCTTGACGTCGATCCGGGCCAATGCGCGGGCAAGCGAGGCCTTCGCCCTCTTGAGGTCGATATCGGGATCATGCTTATCGAGGCGGTCTAGGGCGCGGTCGCGGCTAGCGATCGCCCTCGCCATATCGATGGCGTACCCGTCCTCGATGTCGTCGCAGAGGATATAGGCGCGGTCTTTCTCGACCTTGAGGGTCCCGTTGAAGATCGCGAAGAATTTGGCTTTGCCCATCGTCACCTTGAGCACCCCTGCCGGCTTAAGTCCGGCGATGAGTGGGGTGTAGCCGCCGCAGATCTCAAGCGGCCCTTTCGTCGAAGGCACCAAAAAGCGCTCGACTTCCTTGTCGAGGTAGACGCCTTTTGGTGTGAGGATGAGCAGACGGATCATATTGGATTACATCTCCTCGGCGTGCTTCTTCACGTCTTCGATGGTGCCGCAGTACAAGAAGGCGGATTCAGGGTAGGAATCATAGGCGCCCGAGAGGAGTTCCTTGAACGAGCGGATGGTCTCTTTGAGGGGGACGTATACGCCTTTTTGTCCGGTGAATGCCTCGGCGACGCGGAATGGCTGCGAGAGGAAATTGCGTACACGCCTCGCGCGGTTGACGATCGCCTTGTCCTCTTCGCCGAGCTCGTCGATGCCAAGGATCGCGATGATGTCCTGCAGCTCTTTGTAGCGCTGGAGCAACTGCTGGACGCCGCGGGCGACCTCGTAATGCTCCTCGCCGATGACGTTCGGGTCAAGGACGTTCGAGGAGGATTCGAGCGGGTCGACGGCCGGGAAGATGCCTAGCGCCGCGGTGTTGCGGTCGAGAAGGGTCTTCGCGTCCAAATGGGAGAAGGTGGTCGCCGGGGCGGGGTCGGTGAAGTCGTCCGCCGGGACGTAGATCGCCTGAACAGAGGTGATGGAGCCGTCGCGGGTTGAGGTGATCCTCTCCTGCAACTGGCCCATTTCGGTGGCGAGGGTCGGCTGATAGCCGACCGCGGAAGGCATGCGGCCAAGAAGCGCCGAGACTTCGCTGCCGGCCTGGGTGAAGCGGAAGATGTTGTCGATGAACAGAAGCACATCCTGGTGTTCCTGATCGCGGAAATGCTCCGCCATGGTGAGGGCGCTTAGGCCAACCCTCATACGGGCTCCCGGGGGTTCGTTCATCTGGCCGAAGACGAGGGCGGTCTTTGCCAAAACGCCGCTCTCCTTCATTTCGAAGTAGAGGTCATTGCCCTCGCGACTGCGCTCGCCGACGCCGGCGAATACCGAGGTGCCGTTATGCTCTTTGGCGATGTTGAAGATAAGCTCTTGGATCAAAACCGTTTTGCCGACGCCTGCGCCGCCAAATAGGCCGATCTTGCCGCCTTTTACGTAGGGGCAGAGCAAGTCGATGACCTTGATGCCGGTCTCGAGGATCTCATGGGATACGCTCTGCTCGGCAAATGTCGGGGCCGCGCGGTGGATCGGCATATGCTTTTCCTTGTCGAGGTTCTCGCCGCCGTCGATCGCGTCGCCCAAAACATTGAACATGCGGCCGAGCGTCTTATCGCCGACCGGAACGGTGATCGGGGCGTTGGTGTTGATGGCCTTCATGCCGCGCACGACGCCGTCTGTCGGGCCCATGGCGACGCAGCGGACGACATCGTCGCCGATGTGCTGCATGACCTCAACCGTCAAGGTTTTGCCCTCTTTTTCGTCAAGGGGGATGCGAAGAGCCGTCAGGATTTCCGGCAGGTGCTTATCTTCGAAGGCGACGTCGATGACCGGGCCGACCGCTTGCACGATGGTCCCGATATTGGCGTCTAGGATTTTTTCATTCATGGCAATTTCCTCCTTGATGATTTACTTCGTCTGGCCCGCGGAACCCGACACCACCTCAACGATTTCCTGGGTGATGGCGGTCTGGCGCGCCTTGTTGTATTCGATGGTGAGCTGGTTGAGGAGCTCGTCGGCGTTGTCGTTGGCGTTCTCCATGGCGTTGCGCCGGCTCCCCTGCTCGCAGAGCTGGCTCTCGACGAGCTTCGAGTAGAGCTCGCCGGCGAGGTATTGCGGAAGCATGCCCTCGATGAATTCGCTTAGCTCCGGCTCGATGAGGCTCGGGCACGATTCCGTTTGGGGCGTGGCTTCGAATTCGAGTTCGACCGGGAGGAGTTTTGACTCGCTCGGGGTGAAGTTCAACGAATTCACGTAATGCGTGTATACGATTTTGACGGTTTTGTATTTGCCTTCGCGATAGGCTTGAAGCAAGGCGTCGGCGGCCTGGATCAGGTCGCGGCCCGCCATCGCGAGGTCGAACTTCTCCGCCAAATCGGAGATCTTGTAGTCGCCTAGGTGGGCGTAATGGCCCGCCCCTTTGGTGCCCAAGGGGATCAATTCGTCGGACCCCTTATCGAAATTCGCCTCCAAGAACTTGAAGAGGTTCGCGTTGTAGCCAGCGCATAACCCAAGGTTAGAGGTGACGGCGATATAGAGGGTTCCGCCCTTGGAGCCATTGGGCTTCGAATAGATGGACTCGCTCCCCTCCTTCTGGCGGTGGAGGAGCTCCGCTAGGGTCGCCTCGAGCTTTTCGGTATACAAAAGACCGTCGTCATAGCTTTTGCGGAACCGCTTCAGCTTGACGGTCGCGACCATTTCCATGGCCTTGGTGATCTTCTGGGTCGATTTGACCGAGGAGATCCTCCTTTTTGTCTTGTTTAGCCCGAGCGACATCTATTTATTTCCTCGTGGCGACGAAATCGTCGATCGCTTTGGTAAGAAGCGAGGTGAGCTCGTTATCGAAGGCCTTGCGCTCGACGAGCATATCGATGACGTCCTGGTGGCGGCTTTCGATGAACTTGTACATCTCGGTGAGATATGGGTTCACGTCCTTCGGCTTCAACTCATCGAGGTAGCGGTTTTTGACCGCGAAGAGCTCGATGACCTGGCGGTACCAGGTGAATGGCGCATATTGCTTTTGCTTTAAGGTCTCCATTAGGACGGCGCCATGGGAGAGGATCTTCTGGGTCGAAGCGTCTAAGTCGCTCCCAAACTGCGAGAACGAAAGCATCTCGCGGTAGGAGGCGAGCTCGATTTTAAGCGACCCCGCGACCTGTTTCATCGCCTTGAGCTGGGCGGAACCGCCGACGCGCGACACGGAGAAGCCGCTATCGACGGCCGGGCGCTGGCCGGCGTTGAAGAGGTCGACGACTAGGAAGATCTGGCCGTCGGTGATGGAGATGACGTTGGTCGGGATGTAGGCCGAAATGTCGCCGGCCTGCGTCTCGACGATCGGAAGCGCGGTGATCGATCCGCCCCCGTATTGCGGGGATAAACGGCAAGCGCGCTCCAACAAGCGGGAATGCAGATAGAAGATGTCGCCGGGGTAGGCTTCGCGGCCCGGGGCGCGCTTCAAAAGAAGCGAGAGCGTGCGGTAGCTCACGGCGTGCTTGGAGAGGTCATCGAAGACGATCAGGACGTCCTGCCCCTGCTCCATCCACTCCTCGGCCATCGCCATGCCGGCGAAGGGGGCGATGTATTGGATCGGCGCGGATTCGCTCGCCGACGCCGAGACGACGGTGACGTAATCCATGCACCCCAGCTCATTGAGTTTCGCGACGATCGAGGCGACTGAGGAATTCTTCTGGCCGATCGCGACGTAGACGCATTTCACGCCTTTGCCTTTTTGGTTGATGATCGTGTCCATCGCGATCGCGGTCTTGCCGGTCTGTCGGTCGCCGATGATGAGCTCGCGCTGGCCGCGGCCGATCGGGATCATGGCGTCGATCGCCTTGATGCCGGTCTCCAGCGGCGTGTTGACGCTTTTCCTGGTCATGACGCCCGGGGCGATGCGCTCGATCGGGCGCGTTTTCGAATAGGGTACCTCGCCCTTTTCGTCTAGCGGCAGGCCTAGCGGATTCACGACGCGGCCCAATAAGCCATCCCCTACCGGGACTTCGACGACCTTGTGGGTGCGCTTCACGGTGTCGCCTTCCATGATCTCCTTGTCGCTGCCTAAAAGCACCGCGCCGACGTCTTCGCGGTCGAGGTTCATGACCATGCCGTAGACGTCGTGGGGGAAGACGAGCAATTCGCCGAGCATCGCCTTATCGAGGCCATAGCAAAGCGCGATGCCGTCGCCGACGGAGATGACGGTGCCGACGTCATCGGTCTCTAGTTTCCCCTCATAGCCTTTGATCTGGGCCTTGATGAGGGCGCTTATTTCGCTGGAATCGATCTTCATATGCGATGCCTCACTTTCTCAATTCGCGGGAGAGGTCCATCAGCTTTGAGCGGATGGTCCCGTCATATACTTTGCCGTCGAGGGCGACCTTCACCCCGCCGAGCAAGCTCGGATCGACGACGTTTCTCAGCTCGACGCGGCTGCCGAGCTTGTCGCTTAAGGCCTTCTTGATGGAATTTAATTCCTTCTCGGTCAATTTGACCGCGCTATAGGCGACGCCGGATTTTATGCCGAGGTCCTCGTGGACCAGGGCGAGGAATGCCTCCTCGATCTGTTTGAACCTAGGGAAGCGGTGATGGGCGCTCACGACCTTGAGGAAGTCGCAGAGATACGGGAGCTTAAGCGGTCCGAAAACCTTCTCGATCAGCTCTTCTTTCTCCGGTTTGGAGAGCGAGTACGACGCCAAAGCCCTAAGTAGCTCTGGGTCATCCTTAAAAGAAGAGACGATCGAGGACAATGCGGACGCATACTCCTCCTGGCGCGCTTTATCGATCATCGAGTAAAGCGCCGACGCGTAATTGGCGTAGACTTCCTCTACCATCGTTTAGAGCCCTTTCTTCTCCGATTCGCTTAAGGAATCGACGAAATCGCCAACCAAGCGGCGATTGTCTTCCTGGCTCACCTCGCGCCCGAGCAATTGGCTGGAGGCAAGAAGGGCGACGTCGACGATCTCGTTGTGGATCTCCTGCTTGGATTTCTCCTTCGCGAGCTCGATGTCGATATCGGCTTGGCGCTTCTTGGCCTCGGCTTCTTTCTGGGCGTCGGCGATGATCTTGCTCGCCTCGAGCTCCGCCTGCTTGCGGGCGTCGGCGATGATCTTGTCCGCCGTCTCTTTGCCGGAGTCGACGATTTCATCCTTCTTGGCGGCGGCTTCGCTAGCGATCCTATTCTTCGCCTCGGCCTCCGCAATCTGTTTTTCAACGTATTCCGCCCGCGTCCTAAGAAGTTTCCTCACCGGTTTGTAGGCGAGGAAAAAGACGATGAGCAGAAGGATGATGAAAGCGATGATCTGGATGATGAAGTCGTAGAAACCGTTGGGGAAGATCTTGTTCTGGAACTCTTCTGAGGAAAATGGATTGGCCGGTACGCTCCCATCGAACGTCACTATGTTCAATAGCAATGATTCGACCGCCATGGCTTAAATCTGTCCAGGGAGAACGAAGATGATCAAGATCGCGACGATCAATGCGTAGATACCGCAGGATTCGTCGAGGGCGACCGCAAGGATCATCGTGCTGCGGATCGACTTGGCCTGCTCGGGGTTGCGGACCATGCCGTCGATCGCGTGGCAGCAGATCAGTCCTTCGCCGATCGACGAGAACGATCCGGTGCAGACCGCGAGTCCGGCGCCGATCGCGATCAGTCCGATCGCCCCGGCGTTGCCGCTGCTGGCTGCTGCTTCAAACAAGGGAAGCAAGGCGTTTAGAAATCCCATAATCTAACCTCCTGATATGGCATTATTGGGCTCTGCCCTCGCGGGTGGCCTGCGCCTCTAGCCCCATCGGATCGTCGGAGGGGATCTCCTGTCCGATCCAGACGGCGTTCAAAGAAGCGAAGACCAGGGTTTGGATATACCCGGAGAACAAAGCGAAGTAAAGGTTGAGGACCGCGATCGGCAGAGGCGCCAAGAAGATCTGCCCCGCGTCCCCCATGAAGGAGAAGATCGCCGAGGAAAGAAGCCTCAGCGTCCAGCTGATGAGCCCGATGACGACGCTTCCGGCAAGGCAGTTGCCGAACATACGGAGCGAGGTCGAGATGATCGGGGTCCACATCGTGATCAAATTGATGGGGAGCCAGATCTTAAAAGGCTCGATATAGCGGTGGAAATAGCTTAATTTCTGATAGCGGAGCGCCGTGAACTGGATGAGCGTGAACATCACGAGCGACAGCGTGAACGGGATGAGCAGATAGTCGATGACGGAAGGAAGCCCGGTGATCGACCAGATGAAGGCCATGAACAAATAGGAGAATAATCCCATGAAGTAGCCGGGCCAATTGCCAGGGCGCACGCCCATGTTGTCGGCGGTCCACCCCTCCATCTTCTCGACGAAGAGCTCGGCGACCAAAAGCAGCCCCTTCGGGCGCTTCAAGGGGTCGGCGCGCTTGGCCTGGATGAAGATGATGACGCACAGGATCGCGATG
>JAILKX010000056.1 GCA_024693415.1 Bacilli bacterium | reverse complement strand
AGAAGATCTTCATCACCATGTGGTCGAATCCCATGTGGAGATCCTCGGTGATCTGCATGTCTTCGACGGGGACGTGCATATGATAATCGGCCATCTTGGCGATCTTGCCGCCCGAGTAGCCGGTCATCGAGATGACCTTGGCGCCGACCTCTTTCGCGTATTCGACGGCCTTGACCACGTTGTGGGAGTTGCCCGACCCCGAGATCGCGAGGACGAGGTCGTCTTTCTTTAGCCTGTCCTTGAGCTGATAGACGAAGATGTTCTCAAAGGAGTCGTCGTTGGAGATCGCCATGATGAGCGGGATGTTGTCGTTGAGGCAGACGAACTTGAACTTCTTGTCGAGCTCGTAGCAGGTGCCTTTGTTGAAGTCGCAGACCATGTGGCTCGCGGTGGCAGAAGAGCCGCCGTTTCCGAACACATAGACGGTCGCGCCCCTCTCATAGGCTTCCATGAGGGCGTTCATCGCCGCATTGAGCTCGTCTTTGTCGAGGCTCTGGATGGTCTTGATCTCGGCCTCGTAATAGGCCTCGATGTCTTTCTTGAAATCGATCATGCTTTGGATTTCCTTTCTTTCTCCTCGGTCGCGAGGATGATGTCGATCGCCTCTTTGAGGGTCGAGCAGACGTAGTCGGGCTTGGCGTCGCCGTATTTCTTATAAGGAGACGGGTCGCCGCAGGTGAGCAGGATGGTGCGCGTGCCGGCGTTGATGCCGGTTTGGACGTCTTGGCAGGTGTCGCCGATGAACCAGGAGGCGGAGAAGTCGATGTTGTATTTCTCTTTCGCCTTCAATAGCATCCCGATCTTCGGCTTGCGGCAATCGCAGTCGATCTTGTATTCGGGGCGCTCGCCCTCGAATCCCTTGTCGGGGTGGTGGGGGCAATAGAAGAGGTCATTGAGGAAGGCCCCTTTCTCGCCGAGGAGGGTCTCGAGCTTGTTGTGGATGTTGTCTAATTCCTCGAGGGTGGTTTCGCCGCGGGCGACGACCGGCTGGTTGGTGATGCAGATGGCGAGGAAGTCACTTTCGTTGATGCGCTTGACCTGCTCTGGCGCCTCTTCGCGGAGGTGGAGCATGTCGCTTTTCACGACGAAGTTGCCGAACTGATTGAGAACGCCATCTCGATCAAGGAAAATGCACTTTTGCGGGTTTCCGAGGTTCTTTTGCGCGATAATCCCGTTCTTTGAATCGTTGGTTACCGAGTAATAACGGTCGGGTGTGCCGCAGTCTTTGACGTATTCGCTGGAACGATAGGCATAGGCAAGGCCGTTGGCGATCGTCGGGGCGAGGAGGTCCTTTTCGAAGTCTAGTTTTTCGGGGCCGTCCATCATCCTGAAGCTATCAAGCAGGACCTTGGAGACGATGTAGAGCCCGGCGTTGGTGATGTTCTTGTAATAGAAATCGCGGGGTTCCTTCTTGGAAAGCATCTTGAAGACGCGGTCGAAGGGGGTGAGGACCAAAACGTCGGAGTCATAGGGGTGGCCATTGGGGTGGACGAATGTCGTGATGACGCTGTTATGGGCTTTATGGAAGGCGAAGAACCGCTTCCAATCCACGTCGATCATGAGGTCGCCAAAGCAGAGGATGAAGTCCTCGCGGATCATCTTCGCCGCGTAATAGAGGGCGCCGCCTGTGCCAAGCGGGGTCTCCTCGACGATGTATTCGATCTTGAGACCGAATTTCTCGCCGTCTCCGAAATAATCCTGGATCGCGGTCGAGGATTTCGGGGCGACGATGATCGCTTTGCTTACGCCATAGCGGACGAGGTTTTCGATCTGCCACTGCAAAATCGGCTTGCCGTTGATTGGTACCATCGGCTTGGGCAAGTCGCCCGTGATGTCCTTGAGTCTAGTTCCGGCTCCGCCGGCTTGAATTAACGCTATCATCGCTTACTCCACGAAGATGATGGAAACGCCCGACTGGTCGAGCTCGACCGGCATCTCCACCAAATCACTGAGGGCGGCCCTGACCGCCTTCTTCTGCTCTTCTTCCGGGACGTAGAAGAGGAGGAATCCGCCTCCGCCAGCGCCCAAAAGCTTGCCGCCCATCGCGCCCGCCTTCATGGCGAGGTCGTGATAGTGGTCGATCATCGGGTTGGAGACGCCTTTGGCGAGGCTCTTCTTGATCTCCCAGGCCTCTTTGAGGGTCGTGCCAATGGCATCGACGTTGTTGTTCTCTAATTCGGTCTTCAAAGCGCGGGTCATGTCGCACATCTTGAGGGTGGCGGCGATCTTGTCCTCGTCGGAGGTGTAGCTCTTGGTTTGGCTCGAGAGGATGACGTTGGCGTCGTGGTTCATCCCCGTGTAGAACATGAGCATCGAGTCGCGGAGCCGCTTGAAGCATTCGCGCTTCATGATGATCGGCTCGACCTTGACGAAGCCATTGGGGCAGAATTCGTAATAACGGAGCCCGCCGAACGCGGCGGCGAACTGGTCTTGCTTGCCGATCGGGTTGCCAAGCTGGTTGATCTCGACGTCGCAGGCCTCTTTCGCGACCTTATAGGCCGAGACCGATTTCTCGTTGTAGGAATAAAGGAGCTTCAAAAGGGCGACCGTGAAGGAGGAGGAAGAGCCAAGCCCCGTCCCGGCGGGGATGTCGGCCATCGAGGTGATCTCGATCCCCTTCGTGCCGAAGTCCTGGAGGACCTGCTTGAAGATGCGGTGCTGAATCTTCTTCGCGTCGTCGACTTCCTCGGTCTGCGAATACTTGAGGGTGATCGTGTCGCGGTTGAAGGATTTGTTGATCGTCAGATAGACGTATTTCCGGATGGACGTGGATATGACGCATCCGCCGTGCTTCTCATAGAAAGACGGGATATCGCTGCCTCCCCCACAGAAGGAGACGCGGAACGGGGCGCGGGCAATAATCATAGAAGGCTCCTTGGCATAGACCCCAATATTTTAAGGTAGCCATTAGGCTAAAACAACCTCCGCGCGAAAAATTGCATGCCTAGGCGCGAGCGTGCTAGAATTTTTTCATGAACAACAGCAATGATAAGCGTTACGCCCTGACGATCGATTTCGGCACCCAATCCGCCCGCGTCTCCATTTTCGATGAGAAAGGAAAGATCCTCGCCGCTGAAAAAGAAACATACGCCCCCGCTTATTTTTCCAAAAAGAACGGGTACGCAGAACAAGAGCCTGATTACTATTTCGACTGCATGGCCAAGTGCACAAAGCGTTTAGCCGCCGCCCACCCCGACTTAATGAAGGGTCTTTTGGGCGCTTCGTTGACGTGTTTCCGCGACTCCGCCGTCATCCTCGACAAGGATAAGAAGGTCATCCGCCCCTGCATTTTGTGGCTTGATCAACGGCGCGCGAAATGCGAAAACCCGCTTCCAGGCGTTAGCAGAGCCGCCTTCAAACTCGTTGGCAAATCGGCGACCATTCAGCTCAACCGCCAGCGCACCGTCGCCAACTGGCTCATCGAAAACGAACCCGAGAACTGGGCGAAAACCGACAAATACGTCTCCATTTCGACCTATTTCGTCTATCGCCTCACCGGCGTTTTGTCCGATAGTGCATCCGCTTATACGGGCCATTACCCCCTCGATTACAAGAAAAAGCAGTGGTACGCCAAGCCAGAGACCCATCTCCAGGGCCAATGCTTCTCGGTGAAGAAGCACATGCTTTGCGAACTCACCCCCGCCACGGAGAAGATCGGCGAGATCACCGAAGCCTCCGCCGCGGAGACCGGGCTGCCCGTCGGGTTGTCCCTATTCGCCTCGGGCTCCGACAAGTCCTGCGAGACCCTCGGTTCAGGCGTAATCGATGACACGCTCCTCTCCATTTCGTTAGGAACCGCCTCTACGTTAGAGACGACGACCGACCATTATGTGGAGCCGTTCCCCTTCCTTCCCGAATATCCGTCTACCCAGCCGGGCTGCTTCAACATGGATCACCAGATCTACCGCGGATTCTGGATGATCAACTGGTTCCTTAAGGAATTCTGCGGCCGTCATGACGTCGAACTCATTGATGATGAAGTGGATTTGAATGCATTGAACGCCAAATTGAAAGACGTCCCCGCCGGCAGCGATGGCCTCATCGTCCAACCCTATTGGGGATCGAACCTCGATAAGACGGAGATCGTCGGCACGATCATCGGCTTCTCCGCGACGACGACCCATGAGCACGTCTATCGCGCCATCATCGAGGGCATCGGTTATGAGCTTCGCTTCGCCTATGAAACGTTCCGCAAGAAACTGAAACACGATTTCAAAGAAATCAGGATCTCCGGCGGCGGTGCCCAATCCCCGGAAATCTGCCAGATCATGGCCGATATCCTTGGCCTCAACGTCGTGTCCTTGGAGACCAACGAAGCCTCATCTTTAGGCGCGGCGATCGTCGTCTATTTGGGCAATAAGGTCTATGCTTCTCCCAAAGAAGCCGTCGCAAAGATGGTCCGCACCGCGAAGACCTTCAAGCCCAACTTAGAAAACAAAAAGGTCTATGATGAGCTTTATAAGAACGTCTATTCTGAGCTCTATCCATCTTTGAAGAAGGCCTATCGTTACCTCTTCCGTTACGAGAACAGATAAAAAACCTCCAGCGGCTGCCAGAGGTTTGAATTTCGATACACGTCCCGCTTATTTGGTGACAAGATTGCGTAAGACTTCGGCCATGACGGACTTTTGGTTTTTGCCAAGAAGGATGCGGCGGCTTAAGTATCCGAAGACGATGTCGAATGCGGCGAGGCCGATGTGCTCCGGATCACCATCGATGCAGCGACCCTCTTCTTGGGCTTGCTTGGCGAGGATGCCGAAGTTGACGGCGAAGTCATAATCCTTGGGATCGACGCCATCGGGGAGATAGGAGATCTTGCGGGAGTTGGGGAGGGAGAAGGCAACGACGTTGGCGAGGATGTCGCTATCGGGCATCTCGTCGAACATCTCGGATCCACGGATGATAT